>QMVZ01000042.1 GCA_003661365.1 Thermoproteota archaeon
GTATTTTGACTGGTTGTTCTGAAAGCAAGAGCATCATAACTTCAATTTCACGTAATTCGATTTAAATTCCCGTGAACTTAGACTGGTTTCATGTATCCCCAATGCTCTAAAGCTGCTCTAAGTTCTTTGTGATCTTTTGCATATTCTTCCAAAGGAATTCCGTTCATTGCTGCATAAAGAGCCTGTCTCATCGCTGCAGCTCCTTCTCTTGGTCCCTTTGGATGTCCAAGTACGCCTCCTCCAGCCTGAATCATTATTTCTGTCCCAAGTATCCTTAGGACATCCGGAACCAGTCCTGGATGCAATCCTCCAGAGCTAACAGGAAGAGTTTGTTTCTTACCCATCCAGTTCTTTGGAAGGACCTTTCTTTCCCAATCTTCATCGATTTTGTCCTTTCTCAAGACATCAGCAAGTGCCGTAACCTCTTCAAGCGGGGATACAAGCTTACCAACAACCGTGCCTACGTGTATCGTGTCAACACCAACGAGCCTTGCTGACTCGGCTACAACTTTCATGGACACGCCATGCTTCCTGTTCCTTGTGAAAGCCGCATGAAAAGCCCTGTGAGCGTGTATGGCTAGTCCTAGATCCTCAGCAACTTCTCTCATAGCTTGAAGTGAGGACCACCCTGTTGTGAGGATGTCTATCATTATGAACTCCCCTCCGAGGTCTGCAACCATCTCTGCTCGCTCTTTCATCTCGTAGAACGGAGCCGTTACATTGACCAAGTAAGACTTTCTCTCTCCAGTCTCTTTTTCAGCTTTGTCTCTCATTTTAAGGGATTCTTTGACTCTCTCTTCGAACCTGTTGAAGCTCTGACTTGTCAGATTTTCATCATCCTTTAGCAGGTCTACTCCCCCTACCCAAATCTCGTAGGCAGCCTTAACGTGCTCTTCAGTCGTCATACCGACCTTAGGCTTTGGGACTGTTGCAAGTATCGGTCTTTTTTCCACCTTCAGGATCTCTCTAACCCCCTTTATTCCCTTCCCAGGGCCAGGAAACGACCTAACCATATCTGGAGGCCAATAAATGTCCTCAAGCCTGAGGTTCTTTAGTGCCTTCATCCCAAATATGTTTCCTGCTATAGAACTCCAGACCTGTGGCATGCTTCCAAGCTCAAACAGCTCCAATGGGTAGGCTATCTTCACCCAAAAGCCGTTGAATTCGTATGCCTTAGCGCTCAGCTTTCTTATTCTATCGCTCATCGTAACGACTTCAGTCCATGTACCGTTGGAACTCTCAGAAGCCACTCTTCCAGCAGCTTCCTCCAAAGAAATCCCTTCAACCGGTTCTACGTAGAATAGGGCCACTAATTCGTCATTACTCGGAGTATGGCTTTTATCAACAAAATCTGTATAGCTCATGGCGAATCAATGTAGTGTTTTGAGACCACCTTTTAATCATTTCACTCCGATGGCGTTGGAAAAGGCAACATTATTATGCTAAGAGGACAGATAATGGAGGGATACGTAAGTGCCAGGTATCGTCGTTGTTGGAATGCAATTTGGGGACGAGAGCAAAGGAGCAGTCGTAGATTACATGGCGAAGGATGTGGATATGGTAGTTAGGTTCAACGGAGGCGCCAATGCAGGACATACCGTCGTTGTTGGTGACTTAAAACTGAAGTTTCGCCTTATGCCTTCAGGAGCGCTGAGAGTGAAAAAGTTAGTGATTGGAAACGGTGTGGTGGTTGATCCTAAAGTTCTTTTAGATGAAATAGAGATGGTAAGAAATGCTGGCTTCGAGCCAGATCTCCTAGTCAGCAGGAAAGCACACGTTGTGATGCCTTATCACAAAATCATCGACGCGGGAAAAGTTGCCTCATCCCTAGGAACTACCAGAAGAGGAATAGGACCTACTTACAGCGACAAGATGAGAAGGACGGAAGCAATAAGGGTTAACGACCTGGTTGGTGATAACTTCTTAGAAAAGCTAAGGGAGGTTCTAAAAGTAAAACTACATGAACTCCTTGCATTTAATATAATTAACGATGAAAATGAACTCTCTGAGTACATCAAAAGGATTTACAGCGAGTACTCCAAGTACGGAGATTTCCTAAGGCCTTATACTGGAAACGCCTCTATTCTAGTTAATGAAGCACTGGATGATGGCGAGACCGTCCTTTTCGAAGGAGCTCAGGGAACTCTGCTTGATGTGGATCATGGAACATACCCATACGTCACTTCATCAAACCCTATCGCAGGAGGAGCATGCGTAGGCGTTGGTGTAGGACCTACTAAGATAGACAAGGTAATTGGAGTTGCAAAGGCCTACACAACAAGGGTAGGAACTGGTCCTTTCGTAACGGAGATCCATGGAGGTCTAGGAGATAAGATAAGAGAAAGAGGAGGAGAATACGGTACTGTCACGGGTAGACCTAGAAGATGTGGCTGGCTAGACTTGCCTATGCTAAGGTACTCCATTATTCTGAGCGACATATCAGAGATAGCCCTGCGGAAACTTGATGTTCTAGAAGGAATTGACTCGATAAAGGTTTGCGTTGCCTACGAGTTTAATGGGGAGGAAAGAGAAGTAATGACTCCCTTTGTAGAAGAGCTGGAGAGATGCAAACCGATATATGAAGAGCTAGAAGGTTGGGAGGAGATGGGGCCAGGGTCATGGGAAAGGATAGCTAGACAAGGATATGAGGCCCTTCCAAGCCAAGCTAAGAGGTACATTGAGTTCATTGAAGAACAACTTTCTGTTCCAATTAAGATGATAGGAGTAGGTCCAAAGAGGGAAACAACCATAGTGAGGTAATAGTTGTTTACACACCCTAACCTCTTTTTATAACTTCTATAGCATGTCTCAGCCTAAGGGCGGTTAGTTCGCTAAGCATAACTATTTGTTCTGTTGAAAGATAGTTGGTGATAGAGGAATCATACAATATGTTTGCTGAAGCTGGAAACTCCTCAGTCTCTGCCCAGAGTACGACCGTAAGAGGAATCAAGGGGAGGGAGTAAATCCTCACCGAATAGTCGCCATATTCAGCTTCGCTCCCACCTAAAAGTTCCCCGGCTCTGATAAGCAGACTTGGATCCGAACCAAACGCTCTCTCTATAGATTTAAGGACCCTATAGGTGAATGGTTTATGATAGAACCATCCTCCAGGTATTTTTCTAAAGGAAATGAGTTCAGAAGTCTCTTGAACGGGGTTTGAAGCTGCGTATCCATACAGAATGCAATAAATTCCCTTGATCTCATATGGATGCAATTTCCTTCCGATGATCAGCTCATCAGATATCGATCCATCTTTTAAAGAGAGACTTAACTTTAGAAATCTGAGGTTATCTGAATCTTCAAAGCCAAGCCGGCCCTTAAGCCCCCTTATTTTTGTACAGCATCTTTCCCAGCTCCAGTATTCAACATCACTTGCATTTTCCATATCCTTCCCTCTCGACAACCTTCTCGGTCTATACCGTGTATGGAATGTACTCCTCACCCTTTTTGATCTTTTTAGCCTTTCCCACTATCTTATCTGCTTTTTCAACTGCTTCTTTGGCTACTAGGGCTATAGAAGGCGTTATAGCAACTATAACAATGGAGGAGTTCTTAAGGATCCTTGATAAGAGGTTAAGACCCTTCATTCTCACCTTCAAGGCTACGTTTGGGTCCTTGACAAAAGTTGAGATGAAGAGGTTGCTGGGAACGAGAACCTCAAGCCCCTCTATATAAAGAAGAGTTTTCTCCTTCCTGTTTGGTATTGTTTCCAGCTGTTCTATTACCTCTTGAAACTTCTCTAACGTTGTATCTATAGTTGAAGATAATAAGGAGGCTCCTCCAACACCCGCAGCCAGTTCGAAAACCTCTCTCACTTTTCTTATTCCCTCTATGGAGCCTTCGAGTTGTATTATCATGAACCTGAGATCTCCCTCTCCTCTAAGGCTTTTCACAACCTCAATTGCCGGATTACTCAGTTCACCATACTTATCCAGCTCTTCTTCCTTTCCTAATGGATACGTCTCTATTAGACCGGCCTTAGGACCCAATATGTATGGTCTAAATCCCTCAACGTCAACTAATGCCCTTAGAAACTTCTCCATAATATCAAGCTTTGATTTGTGTTCGTCCCCTATGTCAAGTCCCCTTATCATGATTACAGAGTTCTGCGTAATCTCTGCTGCGCTTAATGACCTGAAAAACACGCTATAGAGCGTCATGGCTTCTAGAAGTTCAATAAAATCGCTTATGTCTTTACCCAACTCAACCCTCTTTCTTACTTCTTCGTAAATCTTTACAGGCTCAAGCCTGGTCCTTAGAATGGGCTCCATTTTCCTCTCATCTAGGGTAGTTACTGCCAGGAAAGCAAACAGAGTAAAAGGTCCAAGATCATCTAGATCTTTCCTGTCCTGAGGTCTGACCCACTTTGGCTCCAGTATTACAATCTCCTCAGCACTTGTCTCGATGCACTTCTCGCTTGGCATGTATGGGCATGGTCTCACCCTTCCCTTCAGTTTGAGTAAATCCCCTGGTAAGAAGTACTTGGGTGAGGAGGGAAGGGATACCGTAATTTCGCCGGTATCATCTGAGACAACCATCCTTTCATATCTTCTCGTTCCGAGGGTGAATACTGGAAGGAGTTCAGTCACTCTCCCTTCTATTTCGAAAATCTGCCCTGGCCTCAAAGGCTTTGCATTAAGTTCTCCTATCTTAATCAACCTAGGTCATAAAGCAATGCTTACTTAAGTTATAAAAAATAGGAGAATGCCGAACACTACAAATACTTGGTGCACCTAATCATTGTAGAGATCTGTTTGAACGAGTTCTTTGTCTTGATTGTGAAAACCTATTGCGTCAACATTTCCTAACAAGCGGTCTTCTTTTATTTATTTTACAGAAAATCTGCCCGATATTTCTTATAATCCCAAGAATTATATGCCATTGATCTCATTATTTTCAATATGAAACTCGACTCTAAGGACATTGAGATCTTAAAGATTCTTCAAGAAAACTGCCGCTTGACAGCTAAAAAAATATCAAATAAGCTTGGTATCCCTATAAGCACCGTTTATGCTAAGATTAAGAGGATGGAACAGTCTAAGATTATACTTGGATATAGAGCGGTTTTAAATGCAAGCAAGCTTGGAATGGGGACAACAGCATTTATACTAGCATCAGTGGCATATAGGGTCCCGGGCAATGAGGAACCCCTTTCTCAGGTTGAAATAGCTAAGAAAATTGCCCTTTTTCCGGAGGTTCAGGAAGTTCACATAATATCAGGCGACTGGGACCTCATGATAAAGGTGAAAGCAAGAGACGTGCACGAAATAGGAGAGTTCGTTGTGAACAAACTTAGAAAAGTGAAGGGAATTGAGAAAACCTTGACATGTATGGTATTCAAGACGGCTAAGGAGACAACAGAAATCCCAGTATTCCCTAAGAATACCTTAAGTTGATTTGCTGTACGAAATTGCCTTAAAAGTTAATTTATAGAGGTATTGTCAAGATGGATTTCACAAGGAAAGATTCCTTAAGAGAAGAAGAGCTCATCCACAAATTAAGAGGACCAAAGACAGAGTTCATCTTAATAGATGGAGAGACAAAGCTCATCGATCCTTCAAGATATCCCTTCAAGAGAGATGTATTGCCCGTCCTTTGCAGCCCCATTGACACAGAGACAGAGCCCTTATTAGCCTACATAAGCGGGTACAGGTCCTTAATTTTACCTTCAAACGGCAAATGGTTCAAAGCCAAGGCAATCGGCATTCCGTTCGGCAATTCTCGTCCGGTCTTGAAAGAGAAGAGGCTCTTTACCTTCTTCCTAACTAACGCCAGTATCGGGTCAGGGAAGCTTATATGGGGATTCTCAAGTATCGAAGAAGCCGAGAACGAGATAAAATGGATGAAAAAGGCCAAGGAACTTGGTCTAAGAACAACGAATCCTATTGGAATAGGAATTTACAAGAACATCTTCGTACTGGACTTAAAGGATAGGGTAGATCTCTTCTCATTCTTAAACAGGACAAATTTTAAGGACCTTTTGGGGAGGTTTCTTAAGGATTCAAGAAGAGTAGATGCCGCTTGCGTGTTCTGCGGTGAGCCAACTGACATAAGAGTGGACGAAGTTCTCTATGCCTTTAGCTTTCCTGGAGTTGAGAGGATCTTGGAGAAGAGGGATTGCAAAGATTACCTAAAGTGGCTTGGATCCTCATGTGGATGTAACTTAAGGCTACATCATGATAATGGAATAATGCATGGAACCATCCAAATGGGCCCTGTTTTATGACAAATTCTCACGTTGCGAACCATTTAGTTGGTGAAAAAGGCACTTGTATGACCGACTACCACATGGCTGGTGAGATAAGAGATCACAACGTAAAGAGGATGGAGGTTTTTTGTTTGTGCCATGTGATGAACCCACTGCCTCATGCTAGAACCATAGCTATGTCTAGATTTGCTAGGGAAGAGTTTCCAAGGTTTGAGCTTTATGAGCTGCTCACCTCGTCATCATATGAGGCATTAATAACCTTGGGCGAGATTGGTCTAAGAACTCCGAAGGCTGAGTTGACCGAGGCATTCATAGAAGGGGTTGAGCTAGGATATTATAGGAGAAAAATCTACGAGGTAGATTTAAAGTTAAAGAAGGAGATGCTTAGAAAATCAATTATCATCAAAGAAATGTTATGGGAGATGCTGAAAATGCCAAAAAGAATGCAGAGAGGTGTAGAATACTTTCATAAAGTACTGCAAGCTAGAAAGATAGCTGGGGAAGATTATCGCGTACTAGCTAGGGCCATTGAAGAACAGATCCTGGGATAAGGGTTTATTCCTCCCTCATATGCTTTCTTATCTCCTTTGATAGTTTACTGAGGAGTTCAGCTGGGTTTTTTATGGGATAACTAATTACTCCAGCCACATCTTCAAGATTAACGCCGAAGGCCTTTATTCCCTTCAATCTCTCTTTAAGGACCCTTGGCTCTTCGACTGGGAAGTCAAGCCCCCTAATCCTCATTAGAGTTAAGACTGCCCACACAGGTCCCCCAAGTCCCTCGAGAACCTGTCTTGATGCTTCAATCATAAGTTCGGTATCCTCTCTTCCCTTTCTTATCTCACTCCATGCTAGCTTAGCTATTCCACCAGCCACGTGCTCGTCAAACTTTCCAACGTACTCTCCTGTCAACTTCTTCTTGACTGCCAGCGGGTCCGACTCCAATATCCTCCTTACTGTCTGCTTAGTTATTCCTAGTTCCTTTGCTATCTCCTCTTCTGTCTTAAATCTGTTCTTTAGTGCTATAGCGTAACAAGCCTCCATTAGGCTTGGAAGCCAAGTGAGGTTCCTGTACTCTATGAGCTTTCTTGGACCCCCCAATAGTTCGATACTCTTCATGAAAATCCTCAAGACTTCCTTATCAAGATCCCTCTTGGCTGGACTAATCACGATTCCCATGGTATCACCCCCTCAAATCCTCAAGCTTCGGGCCTATCTTTACGAGACCTTCTTCCGTTATGTACAGCAAGTGGGTGGACGTGTCGTGTCCAACCATCCTACAACCATCTATTCTTATCGTCCTGATCACGGTTCCTATTGGTTTCTTGTAAAGGTTTTCTTCCCACTTACTCTTAACCAGAATCTTCCCTAACACTATGGTTCCGTCCACTATATGGCTGACAGCATATCCTCCTGCTGCTTCTGCTGTCTCTTCTCTGTGCCCGCTCCTCTTTTGAGAAACTAAAATGGCTGTTTGGCCCCATTTCTTCATGAAGTTAAATATCTCTCTGACTATAGACCTTGCCATGACTTCCTTTGCCTCAAAAAGGCCTGTGACAGAATCTATTGCAACGCTCTTTACTTCGTATTCCTTTATGGCATAAGCTATCGTGTTTAGCAGAGTCGGAATGTCCTCTCTGAGCTCTCTGTGACGAGCAGCGTCTATCATCACTATCCTTTGCTTTATTGATTCCCAGTCTATGCCCATTGCCAAGGATCTCTGCATCAAACCTCTTGCTACGAAAGCTGAAGGGCTCTCGACAGTTATGAAACATGTTGTATACCCTAGAGACGCTTGCTTTACAGCGAATTGCTCTACCATCAGGCTTTTTCCTGTGTCTGGCACTCCTGTTATGTTAATGACTGCTCTGTAGGGATAGCCTCCCAGCGGCACTCTCTTAATTCCCTCATCTGTAATTTCAACTTTGTAAAAGAGTTCGTCAAGTCCTTCTACTCCTGAAGGAACCCCGAATAACTTCGGAGCCCTTTTACCGGCCTCATCAGCAAGCTCAGCAGCTTCCCTAATCACCTTTTCCATTTCTCACACCTCCTTTCGTTTTTTCTGAAAAGAACTTCTGAAATCTTGTCTTCCTAAGAAACACAACCACAGTGCTCAGATATCGAGCAGAAAAACTACTTTCAGATAAGGCAAAATCATTTAAGATAATCCGGCCAGGTAAGAGGTCCACCCTCGAATATTTAAGTAGATCTCTGATAGAGCACCCTACCAAACTCTTACTAGATACCCCTTAAGATATGCAGTCCAAGGATGAAGTGGATCGATTGGATGATCTCTTGCCTGACCCCTTACTCCTCCCAAGAACTGTATCTTCCTTCCAGCTTTTTGGGCTGCCTCCCTAACGAGCTTTCTGAACTTCGTTATGCTCATGAAGTGGCTACAACTGAAGGTCAATAAGAGACCATCTCTCTTAACTAGTTGAATAGCGGCAGTATTAACTGCGAAGTAAGTCTTCGTGCCCATATTGATCATATCTCTGCTTGGTATTAAGGCTGGAGGATCTACGATTACAAGATCAAACTTCTTGCCCTTTTTCTTTGCAGAGTCCGTCCAATCCTTGACGGATGACTGAACTACGCTAACCTTCTTTAACACATCATTCATCTCAGCGTTCTTCTTGGCTTCCTCACAGGCATATTCTGATTCGTCAACCATGGTTACGTGTCCAGCTCCCCCCAGAGCCGCTTGAATTCCAAATCCTCCAGTGTATGAGAAGAGATCTAAGACCTCTGCTCCATCAGGAACTATCTGATTCACTAGAACCCTATTATCTCGTTGATCCAAAAAGAAACCTGTTTTCTGTCCCCTTAAAACGTCTACCTCAAATTTAGCTATACCTTCCTCGATCACAGTTGTATTAGGGGCGTCTCCCAATAACTTTCCCCTCCAGACAGGGAGATTGAGCCCCTTCCTTGTCCTTCCATCATTTCTCACGTAAACAGCATTTATTTCCAAGATCTCCATTAGGAGAGCCCCTATGTGGTTGAGTAGTCTGTCCATCCCAATTGAAGTGGAAGATATGACTGCTATATTGGAATAAACATCTATTATGAGCCCAGGAAGCATGTCAGCTTCGCTATGGCATAACCTAAAGCTGTTCTCAAGCTTTAACTTTCTACGAAAGTCTAAAGCTCTCAGAAGCCTTCTCTTGAAGAAATCTAGGTCAACATCCTCCTCAGGATCAGTGGTAAGTATTCTGGCCGCCATTGCTCCAATGCCCTCGTAGAAACCTGTTCCAAGGAACTCGCCCCTGTCGTCCACTATCGTAACGAGATCCCCGGGACTCACGTCTCCCTCTATTCTGCGAAGCCACTTCAAGTATATGTTTTGTTCTCCCCTCTTAGCCCTTATTTTCCCTTCCCCGAATACTACAATCTTGCCAAATGTCCTCATGTCAGTAAACTCTAAATGTTAAAGGTATTAAGCATGTGCGGCTTTGCCTTATCTCTAATCATGGATTAATTTTCAGGAGCTGTGTCTCCTACCTTCTCTCTCGCTGCTAAAAATTCTACGAGTGTAGAGGCAATTTCTAGAGCAAAAGCGAACCCTAGAATCACGAGGATTATTCTAATGTCGATCAATACGCTCATTGTACTTCCATCTCTTGACATCAATATGAAGGTTCTTCCAAAGTTCCCTGGTCTGCCAAAGCCAAGCCCGTAGAGAGTCAAGTAATACCAAATCACTGGCATTAGGATCCCAGAGATCAAGTAAACGTATGATTCCTCTTTAACGACCCCTCTAACTACACTTAAACATCCAAGAATGATCCCTAGGACAGAAAACGTGATTACAATGCTTCTCAGCCCCTTTCCAAAGATGATCGATGCATACTGAACAATGTCTGCAGGAGCCATTGCTAGACCAACGCTAGGTAATACTACTAACAGCAAGACGTAAATGCCTGCAGATATTATGGCCTTGTTCTTCCTGCTCATCTAATCACCTTCGCTTCTGAGACCTGTGCTAAATTCCATTCCAATGAGGTTGAAGAAAGTTCTGAATCCAAGTCTTAATGAAGCATTCAAAGTCTCTAAAGCCTCTAAGTCAATATCCGATATAGAAAACCTCATAGTAAGGTACTTAATCTCCCCAGGGGAGACTGTAGTGGAATTAGAACCCGAGAACAGCGTGTTTCCTTGGGCATCCAATATTTCTAAAGTAGCTGAAACGTTAGTACTCATCACTCCTCCACCAACTATCCTCAAACTCGCTATTCCCGTTAGGGTACCACTAATCGGGTCACCCATGACACTTACCTGTATTGGTTCTTCTGTCTCTTCGGTGAAGAGAGATTCTGTTAACGTTTCTGTGACGGTAAACATGGAGACTGCAAAGGAAACCATTGCGATAACGATAAGAGCTAGCGAGAATGTTTTTATTATCCTGGCTATCTTCTCTTTCGACATCTTTGCATCAACGATAGTTGTTTCCATATTTAACGTCTAAGGTTATGATATTGTACAATGTATGCGAGTATATTCATCTCTATTCACCTTTTTCTCTAAAGAGAGAAAAGATAGAGGA
>QMVZ01000043.1 GCA_003661365.1 Thermoproteota archaeon
CTCTATATCCATGTTGATAGAGAGCTTCTTTTGCGGATGAAACAATTCGTTCTACAACGTGCTTTGGCAGTTTTACAGCGTGTGCAATTCCAGAGATCCTTCGCACTGGTCCTCTCAGCTCAATGTTAAGCGTTGATATCTTATCAATGGGCGCGGTCTTTAAAGTGACCAAGCCTCCGCCCCTCGGATAGTGCCCTCTCCTCCTCACATTTATCTCCACCTCTTTAATGCCTATAAGAGCTAGATTTTTGACGAATACGTTCCTCATATAGTCTATTGGAGGTGCAAACCTGACGTCTGTGCCTCCTCTTATTTCAATAGTGGATTCTCTATCTGCGAACAATGCAACAGGGAGAACTGCTTGTATTATGAGAGATATACTTCCAGCTGTTCCAACATCAAATACGTATTTTCCTCCTTTTCTCTTTTTTGGTTCGAAACGTACCTTAGTAGACCCTACACTCAATCCTTCAAATTTAGCTTCTGTCATTTCCGCCAATATCTTAGCAGCAGTCAAATGTTGTGGTCTAAGCCCGGGGTTGCTTCTCTTTGCTCTGATGTTAATGATCTCGATAGGCTTCAAGGTAACGGATGACAGGGCTAGGGCATATCTGAAAATCGAGCCCCCTCCCTCTCCGTAGCTTCCGTCTATTACGATGGCTTCCATAATCACTCAAGGTTTATTGCGAATTCACTTTAAATTCTTCTCTTGGGGAAGACCTTTCAATCTGATCCTTTCGTAGCATCTTCTATATGACCTTAGCACATATTTCTGCCCTCTTTTCCTTGTTCATCAATATTTTTCAGCCATTAGCTTCTGCCCAAGCTATTAGGACGAATCTCTCTTTGCCCTTATTATCTAAGCTAGAAGACCTGTAAGCATGATCTTTGACATCTCAACGTAAACCTGCTCAAAACAAAGTATACCTAGCCATTACATGTTCCGTTAGATTGTCCCAAAGGCAAGGTCTGCTCTCTTAAGTAGCTAAAAGGGTGGTTTCGCCTCAAAATTCACTGTGCAAGCTCATGAGACGTGATGGTCTGCCAAGAAAGCACCTATTTTTCATTTCTCTCTGACGCTCTTTATTAGATAATGAAATATAACGATCGGGATTGTTGAGAAGAAGGTTGCTAGTTCCTGTAGAAAGAAAGTTAGCCCTCGCATAAAATCGGGCCATGGTAGTGCTCTAAGTTCTTCCCAGCTCCCAACGCCCCACCAAAATACGAATATTCCCGGAAAATCAGGAAAAATGAACTTATCAAAAAGGATATGAACTATGAAGCACAAATTTCCAAGTACCAGGCAAAAGAATGCAAAAGGGGCTAGCATAAGCCAAAAGAGCTTCGGTAACTTGCGCAAGTCGCAGAGGAAAAAGAAGCCAAAAGCTATTGGCCAAAGAAAGTGATCCCATAACCCAGTTAGGAAAAAGCTAGCTAAATCGAAATATGGAGATACGATTTCTAAACAAGTAGATAATGCGAAGGCCAAGATCATTGCAATACCTATGGCGGATAGAAAAGACCATCTGAACTTTAGTTTGACACCTTTTACAGCTAAATATACAAAAGCCGCTGGCACTAGGGTCCAAACTACTACGTAGACAAGGTCTTCTTGGCCAAAGAGTAGCCCGTATACGTTAGCTACAACGTACCAACCTGTTATGAAAATTACTATTGGATAAACTATTCTTGTGAGGTTGGTGTCATTCCATTTCTTGATAGTTTCCATAATTTCCATAATTAGAACTTATTGCGTTGTATACATATAATTTTTCAGTACATTTTAGAGGAGTTTTCACGATTTGAAGATGAAGATGAAATTATCAATTGGATTTGTCGAGTATTGGAATCCATCTAGAGAATCCCTAAAGAAATCTCGCAAACAGAGATTTGGATCCATCTAATCAATGTGGAACAGCAAAAATTCATGTTCTGAGCATTAATCAGTTCTTCAGCTAACATAAAGGCAGTATCCATCATCTTTCCCGTTAAATCTGCCTGATATTCCCTTTTTGTGCGTTTTCATTAATTAAATCCATTCTCTAGAGAATATGTTTCACTTTAAATATGATCTCTTAGTTTCCCATGAGGAAGGTACCTTGAAAGGAGATGTTATTGCCAGGGCGACCATAGCTGAAGTTGAAAATTACCATGTGGGTCTTGCGTACATCGGAGAGTTCTTACTTTGTAATACAATTCCGCTAAAGACGAGAAAATTTGCGCTTTCCGACCTTCATGAGACGTGCTTGAAAAGCAGAGGAAGAGTTGTTTTACGTCTTGATTATGATATAAGCCGCATGGATCTTGAAATAGCACATCTTATAGTAGATCTTTTTGAGGGTAGGATCCCTTTGCGAAGGAATGCGATTAAGCTATATCCGGTTTCGGGAAGGAAGGGTTTACTTCTTGAGACAATTAAAAAAATCCCTAGAGGTAAAGTAACTACGTATAGAGCTCTTGGAACCTTACTTAAAATGCATCCTAGAGCGGTGGGAGGATATATAGCCTCAAATCCCTTCCCTTTGATAATTCCGTGCCATAGGGTGGTTAAGAGCGATCTAACATTAGGGGGCTATTCATACGGTCAGCTAATAAAGGGCAATCTTCTATTAAGAGAGGGTGTAGACATAGATATAGAAACAGGGAGAATCTCACCCTCAGATGTTCTGGAATATGAAGATCTGTTGAAGATAGTTCCCCTTCGGGTTTTAGTATAGGAGGGGTTGTTTTGGAGGAAATAGGCCGGCCAGTCTTTGGAGAAGATTTTGGGACCGCTTTTTACAAGTTCGGTCCCATTTGGATAGGGAAGATCCCTGATATGATCGAAAACAGGGCGTACTTCCCTAAGATATCGAAGGCAGTTGAGAGGATAAGAGGGTACGTTGCCAAGGAGGTAGTTGTTGGCCCAGAGGTTGTTGAATACTTAGAATCCAAAGCCGACTTGAGCAGGCTTGTTTATCCAATGAGAAATGGAGTTATAGAGAGAAGGGATGAGAGAGGTTGGCGTGCAGCCAAGGAACTCCTGAGATACTCCCTTCTAAAACACGCACCGGACAAGCCAGGTAGCTTCAGTGGTTTCTATGCGGTCACCGCTCTGGCAGCCCAAGCTCCTACCTACATGTACGAGAAGTTCTTTCAACTTCACGAAGAGATAAATAAAGAGGAAGGCCTCATAGTTAAAGCCTTAACGATCATACCTCAGCCTTTAGCAGTTGCAATTGCTGAAAAGGCGACGGTCTGCACAGTTTTAGAAGCTGGTCATGGAAACACGCAGATAACTCCAATAAGCAAGGACGTAATAAGTGGAGCATTAATCCCACTTAACAGGGGAGGATCTGATTCTGATAGAATTTCTGCTCAAATTCTGAAGGATCTAGGGTATTCAGATCTAGCCAAGGAGGAAAAATTCGTCAGATTGTTCAAAGAGGCAGCTGGTCTCGTACCAAGAGACTTGGACAAGGCCATTTCTTGGGCTAAGGAAAACCCCAATGCTTTGGTCTCAAGTTTCCAGATACCTCAAACCGCAGTGAAGATAGAGATGGAAGACAAAGGTTGGCTAAGATTTCTTATAGGTGAGTTTTACTTCGATCCCAGACACGAGATCTTCGAGAGCTACTACTCACGTGGATTTTCTCCTCCTAAAGACACGTTAGTTGCTGGTGAAGTGATAAGAGGAGATGTTGATTTGGGCGAGGCAATACGCATTTCAGTCTCAAAGACACCAGTTGAGATACAGCCTCAGCTTCTCAAGAGTGTGATACTTTCGGGTGGAGCCTTTTATTGGAAAGTTCCTCCTGGATTGGAGAACATAGCTGTAGACTCGCCCACAAAGATAAAACTGCTTTTGGATAGGATTGGAATAAAATCAGAGCCTAAGATGGTGAGCGATCCCCAGTATAGCGTTTGGAGAGGTGCTATAGTGTACGGCTATTATCTTGCAGAGGATTACAAATGGGATTGGAGACAGATGGAAGGATGGTACTATTTCTGAAGGTTGATGCCTGCAATAAGGTTAAAAGTCCTTTTTAGCATATGCTAATGTTGGTGTCTGATTTGAGACTCCCTAAAGAGGTTTACGACATTGCTGAAGGGATCAAAACCATGACGATTAGAGGTGCCGGCAAGATAGCCAGGAGAACTGCAGAAGCCCTGAAAATAACTGCCCAAAAATCCACTGCATCAAGTGAAGAGGAGTTTGTGGATGAACTAACAACGGCAGCCAAGATCTTATACGAAACTAGGCCTACAGCTGTTTCCTTACCAAACGCCCTCAGATACGTCATGATACGGTGCTATTCCGCTTATGAGGGTGGAGCTACTTTAGAGGAGATAAGAAGAGAAGTCATTAGGGCTTCAGAGGAGTTCATCAGAAACTCTCTTGAAGCAATAAACAAGATCGCTGAATTCGGATCAATGAGGATAGAGGATGGAGATGTTGTGATGACTCATTGCCACAGCTCGACGGCAGTAGCTGTTCTAAAGAGAGCTTGGGATGAAGGAAAAAGGTTTACAGTAATTTCAACGGAGACAAGGCCTAGATTTCAGGGTAGAATAACAGCTTCTATTCTGGCAAGCTACGGAATCCCCGTAAAGATGATAGTTGACTCAGCTGCTCGATTTTTCATGCAAGATGTAGATAAAGTAATAGTAGGAGCTGATGCTGTAGCTGCTAACGGAGCTGTGGTCAACAAGATTGGAACTTCTATGATTGCTCTTGCTGCCCACGAGGCCAGGGTTAACTTCTTTGTGGCAGCGGAGACTTGCAAGTTCTCTCCTGAGAGCATGTTAGGAGGATTGATAACCATAGAATTTAGGGACCCAACCGAGGTAGTGGATCAAGCCTTTCTGAACAAGAATCCCGGTATAGAAGTCCTAAATCCTGCTTTTGACGTGACACCAGCTGCCTACATCGACATTATATTCACGGAAAAGGGCGCAATACCGCCTCAAGCTTCAATTCTAATATTGAGAGAGGAATATGGTTGGTTTACTAAGGCGTCGCTCCCTGATTTCCTAAAGGGAGTGCGCGTAACGCCCCTTTCAGATATAAATTAGACCTAAATGGTTTAGGTCTTAAGTAGGACCATAACCCCACTTTTCAATTGCTTGTTTGAGTTCATCGTGAGTTTGAGCAGCCGTTAGAACTCCTTCTCCCCTCATTATTGCGTCCATAGCTTCTCTTAAGGCCTTAGCACCTGCCTGAATTCCCCAAGGGTGGAAGAAAATTGCTTCATCTGCCATCAAAACTTGATCTTGACCGAACGTAAGTATGTTTGCCTCTAAGCTCCCCGGAAATATTCCTCTGCAGGCTGCTGGCATTGCTGGCAACACATTGTTAAGTTTTCTCCTCATAACATCATCAATTCCTTTTAATTCCTCTACATCATAACTGTCTCGTGAAATAGCTCTTCTGGCAATTAAATCTCCTCCTAGAAGTCTAACCATAAGGGTTGTTGTTTTTCCTGAAACGGTCCCTTTCGAAGTGAGGAAAGAGGCTTCCTGTAAGCCAGTTACATAAATCGGAACCTCGAGGTCCCCTTCTTTAACCAACATCTCGAGTGCAGAAAGTCCTGCGCTTGAGACATCCACTTCTAAAGCAGTTGCACCGTTCTCAACAGCTTTTTCAGCGAATTCCAGTATTTTGTCGCATCTTGACGTTATGTTAATAGCGTACATTATTTTCCTACCCGTTTCTCCTCTAACTCTATCTATCATGTCTGCAAAATGTGAAGTTCTGGCCTCTATGGGACTGAAATTCTGGTTTGTTAAGTATTGAGGGTCTGCTCCGACATCGATGCCAGATATTGCAATGTCGTAAAATATCCTGGCTTGAGTAGCTGGAAGGATGTCTGGATTTGTCCTCATGACAACTCCAAGAAGAGGACCTTTAGAAGCCAACATCCTTTTTATTCCCTCACTTCCCAGCTTAGGACCTGGAAAATAGGTTAGAAGATCCTTTGGGATTCGAATGTCCACTATTTCAACTTTTCCAGTCCTAACTGTCTCAAAGAAATTCGTAGTGATGGTAGAAATCAGCTGAGGAAGGCCGTTTGATTCTAAATCAAAGAGCTCAAGGGGATATTCAACTCCAAGCAAAGAATTTTCCTCGTCCACAATTGATATTGTTGTTTTTGAGATCAAACCTCCTGTTTGCTTGCTTTCTGCCATTTCTTTTGTTGAAGAAATGAAGTCAGCGATCTTGCTAACTGGAACCTCGCCTTCAAAGCGATAAATTACTTCCAGGTTATCTGTCTCTGGAGCTGTTGATGATCCTCTTTTTACTTCCCTCAACACAATAACCTCTCTTTAGCCTTTCTTCATAATTAACAATTAAAAGTTAGGGAAAATGATTTTCTTCCCATCCTGTTCGATTTGATCTGGGAGATGGTAATAATTTAAGATATTGGTTGAGAAATCCCTTGAATGCCGCATGACATTACCCTCGGCTTACACAAGTTCGAATGCACACTAAAACCAAAGCACGGATTCTTGGTTCTAAGTCCCCTGAGGATAGTCAAGAAAAAAGGTAGAATTGAATGCTGGGGTTCAGAAATCGAATATATTGAAGTCGAGGAGAGAGGAATTCCAGTTCTAATAAGAGCTTTAGAGACTAGTAATCTGGAGGTATGGGCTCCTTCGAGACCTGTAGAGATTCCAGAGATAATTCCAAAGGAATGGGAGGAGTTAGCCTCTAAGATCAAATCAGGAGACACGGTAATGTTACTTGGAGGCATAGATGTGGGTAAAAGTGGCTTATTTGCGTTTCTCGCCAACAAATTAGTATCTTCTGGTCTAAAACTAGGACTCATAGATGCAGATATTGGTCAATCAGATATCGGGCCTGTGGGAACGATAGGCCTCTCATTGATAGAGGAGACAATCATCCATCCCTCTCTAACAGATCCAGATTTTCTTTTCTTCGTTGGAGACAACACTCCAAGAGGACATCTCTTACCTATGGTTATAGGTACTAGAAAGCTCCTTGATACAGCAAAGCGTAAAGGAGCTGATGTTATACTGATAAATACTACAGGATACATCCACTCAAGCCCTGCAAGAGCCTTAAAGCGGTTCAAGATACTTGCAACGGAGCCAACCAAAGTAGTGATATTGCAAAGAAAGGATGAATCAGAGCACATAGTAAAATTGATCCCAAGAAGCTCAGAGATCATTAAAATTCCCGTTTCAAGGAGTATAAGAAGAAAAAATCGCTCATACAGGGTTCTTTTCAGGCAAAACAACATAAAGAGGTACTTGAACGGGGCTGGAAGCACGAAGATAAATGTTGAGAGCACCAAGCTCGTGGACACGTTATTCTTTTCTGGTTCGTCTAGTCCCGAACTCAACCAAGAACTTGAAAAATTGCTTGGAACGCGGGTAATATATGCAGAAGAATCTCCAGACCTCATACTTTGTGTCCTAAATTCGTCAAGAGTACAAAAGGGACTTATGGTTAAAGGAAAGCCTCTAAGGGTAGCTATGCTAAAAGGATATGAGGGACTATACGTTGGTTTTTTGGATAGCCTTGGATTTTGTCGCGGTATTGGAATAATTGAGAGTTTTAGGCCAAATCAAGGAATTTTGGAGGTTTATTCCAGTTTCTCAGGCAACTTTGAGTATATAGATTTCGGGTACCTAAAGTTCAATAGAGATGGCGTACAAATTGGAAGGAGGGGTTTGACCGAGCCTTGAACATAATCAAGAATCATTCGGAAATAATATCGAACGCTAGTGGTATGGAGAGAAAGGCTAGAGAGATAATGTTAGAGCTTTTAGAATCTGCCATAGAGACAGTAGATGGTAAAAAGAGCGTAATTTCTTCTATTTCATTGAAAGACGAGTGTTTTTCTGTCGAAGATCTGGAAATTCCTCTGAAAGGCAAAGTACTTGTGATAGGGGCTGGCAAAGCCAGTGGTAAGATGGCTGAAGGGGTAGAATATGTGCTTCTAGATCATATTCACGCAGGCCACGTAAACGTTCTGAGCGGAACGGAGGGACTTTTCAACCTGAGCAAAGTCAGGACTTTTCCCGCGGGGCACCCTATCCCAGATCATAACACATTGGAGGGGACCCGCAAGATAGTAGAACTCGTCAGAGGATTGGATGAATCTGACGTCGTTATCACCCTAATCTCCGGGGGAGGCTCTGCCCTCATGGAGATGCCCATGCCGGGCATAACTTTAGAAGATCTCAATCGTGCAACTAGGCTTCTTTTGGAATGTGGAGCTAGGATCCAGGAGATAAATTCTGTTAGAAAGCACATATCACAAGTAAAGGGTGGAAGGCTGGCCAGGCTTTGCTATCCAGCGACAGTTATCTCCCTCATTATATCGGACGTCATAGGAGATCCTCTTGATTCCATAGCCTCTGGACCCACGGCTCCAGACACGACCACATTCCAAGATGCGTGGGAAGTATTGGAAAAGTACGATCTTTTGAAAAAGATGCCTAAGAGCATAGTGGAGACGCTCAAGAAAGGAGTTAGGGGGGAAATTCATGACACGCCAAAGCCTGGAGATCCCGTCTTCGAAAGGGTACATAATTTCATAGTTGCAAACAATGAGAAAGCTCTATATGCTGCTGCTAATCAAGCTAAGGCTTTGGGTCTCAATACGCTAGTTTTAGGATCTTTTATTGAGGGAGAGGCCCGACATGTGGGACAGGCTTTGGCTGGAATTGCCCAAGGAATAAAGCACCAGAATGTCCCGATAAGCCCGCCTGCTGTCGTTTTAGCAGGTGGTGAGACGACAGTTAGAGTTGTGGGCTCTGGTAAGGGTGGAAGGAACCAGGAAGTGGTTCTTGGATCCGTAGAAAAGATAGCTGACGAAGAAGGGTTGTGCATAGCCTCTGTGGGCACTGATGGAGTTGATGGAGTAACTGATGCTGCTGGAGCAATTGCTGATGGGAAAACTCTTAGCAGAGCGCTTAGTTTGGGTCTAAAACCGTCGACCTTCCTCAACAGGAACGACTCCTACTCTTTCTTCCTCGCCCTAAACGACTTGATTTTCACTGGACCAACCCTCACAAACGTCATGGACGTAATGGGGGTTGTTGTTCTTTGAACTCATCCAAGGATAAGGACAAGTTGCTTGCCCTGATAGAAGCATTGAAGGGAATAGGTCTGACGGAGACGCAAGCGAAGGTGTACGCATTTCTTTTAAAGGAGGGAACTTCAAACGCCAAGAAAACAGCTATAGAAACTAAAGTTCCCGTTGAGAGGATATACAGAACGTTCGAGCAACTTCACGAGCTAGGTTTAGTTAGGTATGAAGGTTCCAAGCCGATACGGTATTCCCCAATCTCTCCAGAGCTAGCTATTAAGAACTTTTACCTTAGAAGGTCATTAGAATTGGAAGAACGTTTTCAGAGACTATTTGAATGCCTTGGCCCTGTTCCAGAGCTTGTTTCAATATCTCAATGGATGAAGGAAGATATTCTCATCTTCAGAGAGGAAGACTTGTTCTTGGGCTTGTTAAAGGATCTTCTAAAAGGTACTGAAGGTGAACTCCTAGCCATCTTCTCGGATGTTGATCGTTGGTTATTCAATGAAGTGCTCTCTCTCCTTCGATATATTTGGATCCCTAAAGTTAGGGTGGTGCTTCCATCCACTGATTGGCTAACTGGCTTGTTTACCAACTTTAGGAGGTTTGAGACTAGAATCTCGAAATCAAAAAATTCTGGGCTTCTTATCGATAAAGGTCGTGTTGCTTTGGTCAGCAGAAAAGGCGGTTCCCCCTTAATAGTGGTCGTTCTAGGAGCGCCGATCATTGATCCCTTTGTTCAATACTTAGAATCCAAATGGCTGTCCTCGATACCTATAGAAATGGCTCTAAGAAAACAAGGAGATAAGACAAGGGATCGTAGCGAACTTGGTGAAAGTTAGATGAGGATATACGCGGATTTTCACATACATTCCCGCTATAGCAGGGCTACAAGCAAGGAAATGAGCGTTCCCAACCTAGCTTACTGGGCTGAGAAGAAAGGGTTGAATCTTTTGGGAACAGGCGATTTTACTCACCCAATCTGGCTACGAGAGCTTAAGACCGTGCTTAAACCATCAGAGTTTGAAGGATTCTATTCCTATAAAGGGACATTCTTTATCTTAACAGCTGAAATTAACACCATTTTCGAAAGAGAAGGAAGAACTCACAGGATCCATCACCTCATTTTGGCCCCAGATTTTGAAGCTGTTGAATCTCTAAATGCAATTTTGGGAGAAAGGGGGGATCTAATATCAGACGGCCGGCCCTCTCTGCAGATGACTCCAGCTGAATTA
>QMVZ01000044.1 GCA_003661365.1 Thermoproteota archaeon
CAAGTGAGTTTCACCTTCCAACAACCTTAGTTCATAGCATTTCTATAAAGATACCACCAAATCTGCATTTCAAACCACAACATCACAAAACTCCAGCTATGCCACATCCTTTTTCAAAGAGAATATCAAGAATCTCTTCAAATACGGTATCTCTGTTGCCTTTTGTGATCTCAAATAGCAGAATGTCCTCTCTGTTTAGGATTTCCTTAACAAAAGGATCCCTGAGGAACTTTCCAACCGTTGCTATAACTGGCTTCTCTGAGTCTAGGGCATCGATTACTGCTTGCTTGAATTCTTTTGAAAAGAGCTCCATTTTCCCTATCTCATCTATGACTATGAGATCTGATTCGATAATGGCCCTTTTAATGGCTCCAACACCAACTCTTCTTAAATCTTCCAGGTTTACACCGTATTTTGAGACCATAGGCCCCCTAATTCCAACCTTTGCTAAAATTCCCTCTTCTCCTGTAGCTATGTCTACAAGCTTGAACCCGATTCTCCTTCCACCCACCCTAATTTCAGGAGTTGATAGCCCCCCAACCTTCATTCCCAATTCCTTAGCCCGTTCTATCAATTGTGAGACAAGTGTGGACTTTCCAACCCCTGGTTTACCTGTTATCATAACGTTCTTCAAGGGAAACACCTAGGCCCGCTAATATTCACCGAATAACATTATATAATCTAGTTTGGATGAACTCATCGGTAGGGTATGGGAAATTGCTAACAGGTACGCGAGATAAGAAGGTAGCTCTCATAATGCTTGCACTTCTCATGGCAATCATGGGTGTATATTGGATCTTACGCTTTCTTGGAAATCCCGGCATTATAGAGTCAGTTAATTTTGTCAAGTACAGAGATCCTGAGATAAGAGCAAACATAACGGAAATAGGTTCTGGTTACTACGCTATAGTATCGAAGAAGGGAAAGGAAATCAGGCTCGGAATCCTTAACGAAAGCGTGCTAAACGAGCTAATATCTGCTGCGAACTCAGTTATAGAAGGAGCTGAATCAATTACCCTCGAAGAATTCAATTCCTTAAGAATCAACAAGAGTTTGAGCCTAAAACAGAGGGCAAAGGCCTACAGGGGTGCGAATTTAACTTTATTCAGCGATTTCACGGTGGAAATGAATCTCTTTCCTGACTTAACTCTAATTCAAGTAAATGCCTCAAAGCAAGCTAGATACTTCAAATCCCATTCGCTGGATCTAAAAAACTTCTTCCAACATCTCTACAATTTGTCTGAATACTATACAATCAGAGCACTCAATCAAAGCTGGATAAAACTGCAGGAGAAGGGGAAACTCCCTTACAAGTATAAGATAGGCTCTATTTTCATTAATCAGAGCTCAGACAAGCCCATAGTCATAACGATGGTATGGAAAGGGTGCCCATGTCAGTTCAACCCGCCTGAAACTTTCCAATTTTCGTTGGAGGAATTGTTAGAAGGGTAAGTGGTAGATATTGAAGAAAAAGAAAATCGAGATTTGTCCTGTGTGTGGTAGTTCAAGGATAAGAAAGCTTAGTAGATTCTCTGGGTGGCTTACTCCTGAGATCTGGGTTTGTCCAGACTGTGGATATAAAGGACCAGTTTATGCGGAAAAAGAGATCGAGTTAGAAGATAAATAAAAGTGAAGATGGCTGTTTTTAAGAGGATTTAATAAAATTAACTGAGCTGGAGGAAGGATCCTCATATTAGCTTCAAACCTTGCCCCCTTGGATCGCTTCCATAGCTTGGAACCAACAAATCCAAGATGTCCAGACATGAACGGGCTATCTCCCTCATTACAGATCCAAGATGCTGTAGAAACCTCGCCTCTTCTAAGGGTTTGGAGAAGGAACTTCTTTCCAACTCGGAAAGGAAAGACCTCATTTCAGAAGCGACCTGCCTAACATCTATGCTCATCCTCGGTCTCTGCTCCAAAAACGATATCATGCTCTCTTCTTGCAATTTCTCCAGCCTCTTAGCTGCTTCTAGGATCTCATACCCTTCATCTTCGATTTTTGGAGCGCCGACATCCAGCCAGTTTGTCGAAATGTCAGCTGACTTATCTCCAATGCCTTCAATCAACATTCCAGCCACTCTGAAATCTAGCAAATCTATGGGATGCAACCCGTATTGAACTGCGAACTCTGGCTCCTGCATCGCTTTTCTAACGCTCCTAACCAGTAAGAAGTAAGTCCTATCCATTTCATCGTCTCTAGCAATGACTAGCTGTGCCAACTTCTTGTCAGCACTTAAGATAGATTGGATTGAGTCATGTACCATTCCCTTTGAGAGCTTAAACATCCTTTCAAGCAGTTTTTTCGGATTTATCGCAGAGGGATTGAGTATGCACTGAAGAGATATCTCAGAGGAGCTTTCTTCGACTATTTCCAAACCAGGAAGCTTTTCAATTACTGATTTCAGGTCATTCCTCATCTTAGGGTCTATTCTTCCCTTGCTCTTCACCTTTATCAGATCAAACCCCCTGAGGTAGCTTCCCACAAGCTCTCCCAAGGACCTTATTGGGTCACTAAAGTCAAGGACTATCGTCTGCTCTGGAGATAGCTTCTTTGCTGGTGGATATATTATCAAAGTGTTTGCTATTCCTTCAGCCATGCTTACAGAGCTTCCCTTCTCCAAACCGACTTTGTCTGCCCAGCTTTTTGGCAGCGAAACTATAAACGAACCGCCACCTACTTGCTGAACCTTCCTGGAAATCATGGCCATCCTTTCTATAGAGATTATGACTAATATATAGAGATTTGGTGAATAAATAAATAAAGATTATAAGAGGACGCTCTCTATGGGGACGCGGGAATTTATATGAAGAACAGGATGTACGATGCGGCATACATTGCCGTAAACGCGACACTCTATGCTCTTGTTGGTTACCTAACCTATTTGGGTATATTCGCCCCAGCCATAGGAGTTGTGAGGTTCTGGCCGTCCGTAGCCATACCAGCGCTCTTTTCCTTTCTCTTTGGACCTCTCGTGGGTGGAGTGGGGGCAGCCATTGGCATATTCATCTCAGACATGTTAATCCATGGAAACGCTCTACTGAGCATTACTGTTGGAGTTCCAGCTAACTTCATAGCCTTCTACCTTCTTGGGCTTCTTTCTCGCATGGAAAGCAAAAAGAGCTTGTTCTACAGCACTTCGCTCCAACTTATACCTATATTAGGAACCATAGCCCTATACTACACCGAAAAGCTTGACAGGATGATCGTAATAACCTTTATCTCGGTCTGCCTTTTCTCAGTGGTCCTCTCCTTTCTGCTTTCCCTGTTTAAGCCACGTTTCAGGAGCTTCTTTGCAGCCTCTTCTGCTGCACTAATAATAGGAAGTGCCATAATAGGCATCGGAGTATGGGCCTTCAGCCAGTTCTTCATCTTACCAACAGGAGAGAAGAGCCTTCCAGCTATAGCCGCCCTAATATGGTTCGTCTGGACTTATGCAACCGAGATACCGTTTCTTCTCTTCCTGACGCCTCCTTTAATAGCAGCGGTTGAAACAGCCCTTGGGAGAAAGGATTTATCTGGGAGATAGGGAAGTGCTGGGGAATGATAATCATAGGGCTTGACATAGGGGGATCGATGACAAAATCAATTCTCATAGAAAACGGGGAGATAAGGGGATCCGTACAAGTAACGGCCAGCGGACCCCTGGTTTCAGCCGCCGGAGCTATAGGTAAAATAACAGAGGACCTTGGGGTAGAGCTTTCCTCAATAGATCTGATATCCTGCACTGGTGGAGGGTCTAGGGAGATAGGATCCTCCTTTTTGGGACTAAAGACCGTAAAAGTCGACGAAATAGAGGCAATAGGCCTTGGAGGCCTAGCCCTTTCAGGTTTAAGCGAAGCAGTGGTGTCAAGCATAGGTACGGGAACAGCCATAGTCTCAGTTAGAAAAGAGGGGAATAACGTCACAACTAGACACCTGGGAGGGACAGGGGTTGGAGGGGGAACCCTCGTTGGCCTTTCAAAGCTCTTACTCAACAGGAGTTCAATAGAGGGATTCTTCGAACTTGCAAGGAAAGGAAACTTCAGAAACGTCGATCTCACAATAATGGACATAGTTGGGGGGCCTATTGGCAGATTACCTGCCGATACAACTGCTTCAAACTTCGGAAACGTGAGAGATGGAACTAGGCTCGAGGACATTGCTGCGGGCCTGTTGAACATGGTAGGCCAAGTGATAGGGACCGTCACCTACTTTGCGGCAAAAGCAGAGGGGCTTGAAAAGAAGATAGTCTTCATTGGAAGCCTTCCTACAATTAAGGAATTTTCAGAGATCCTCACTTCCACAGTAAGCTTGCTTGGAGGCAACGCCATAATACCAGAGATGGCTTCCTATGCTACTGCTTTGGGAGCCGCAATAAAAGCCAAGAAACAGATAAAATCCTTGTTTAAGTGAAAATGAAATAATTTTATTGGATCCAGCCATAAAGACCTTAGTAAAATGAGAGACGTTATTGTGGTTGGAGCTGGGATAGCTGGACTATCAGCTGCCATCTATTGCAGTAGACAAAACCTAGACACGCTTGTAATAGGGAAAAACTTGGGAGGACAAGCTCTTCTTGCATCTGAAATCCAAAACTACCCAGGAGTGCCAAGCACTTCTGGTTTCGACCTAGTAAGGAAGATAGAGGCTCAAGCAAGGTCTTTCGGAGCTGAAATAACATTCGATGAGGTAGTTGCACTGAGAAAGGAGGGAGAGGGTTGTGTTTTGAAGACCTCTTCCGACAAGGAGCATTCATCCCTAGCGGTAATCTTGGCATTTGGCAAAACCCCGAGGGACCTCAGAGTCCCAGGAGAGGATCGGCTGAAGGGAAAGGGAATCTCATACTGTACGATATGCGACGGACCCTTGTTTAAGGGCAGAACCACAGTTTTAGTAGGCATTGGTGAGCACGGAGTTGAATCGGCAGAGATGTTGTGCAAAATAGCTAGAAAGCTCTATTGGGTCTTCCCTTCCAAGACTCCTGGAGGAGACCCTTCGCTCTTCAAGAGCGTTGTCTCACGTTCAAACGTAGAAGTCTTCCCAAACTCAAAAGTCCTAGAAGTTAGAGGAGACAAAAGCTTTGAATCCCTTCTAATAGAGTTCAACGGGGAGGAGAGGGAGATAAAGGCCGATGGCTTGTTTGTTGAGATGGGATACGTAACGAAGACAGAGTTCCTAAGAGGAGTGGTGGAACTCAATGAGAGAGGTGAGATAAAAATAGATAGAGCTTGTAGGACTTCTGCGAAGGGAATTTTTGCTGCCGGAGACGTCACAGACATGCCTTATAAACAAGCAATAATTGCTGCTTCGATGGGGGTAATAGCAGCCTTATCAGCTTACAATTACATCGCTAGGCTAAAGGGAAAGGGAGAAATGAGGGCTGACTGGCGCCACTTAAAAGTAGAAGAGGAGGAAGAAAAAGGCCCTCTCTTCTTCGCTCCCGTATGAGGAATTAATATAGGCAGAACAGATTTGTTTATGCCCAGAAACTTCATTTTCAAACTGTGAAAATTTAATGCCCTTTGGTGTGAAGTTCAATGGGGGATGATGACGGATCAACCGACGGATTTATGAAGAAAACCCAGTATTCTGACCCATACAAACAATTTAACCCTATATCGAGAAAGTTTACATTTTTATCTAACAAAACCCAGAGCGGATCGAGAAAGTTGAGGAGGATCAAGAGCCTCTTAGCACTCTACTTGGCAACATTTGTGCTAAGACTGGGCTTTGGACAAATTGCTCTAATCTTACCCTGGAAACTGGCGGATCTGGGGGTTTCATACCAATCTTTAGGATTCATAATGGCCTCGAATTCACTTGCAGAAATGTTGGCGGCATTTCCTGCTGGCTTTCTTTCTGACAGGTTTAAGAGAAAACCGATAATAGTTGTTGGCCTTGCTGGAGCCAGCTTCTCATTCTTACTATATCTCCTAGCGAACTCCGGGAAGATGTTGTTCGTAGCTCATGCCACCTTAGGGATATTTGAGGCGATGACTATATCTCCAGTTCTTGCTGCCATAGTTGACAGAACAACTGTGGGAGAAAGAGGACAAGCAATGGGGCTTTATAACTCAGTCGTCACAGCATCTTATGTTCTAGGGCCGGCTTTCGCTGGAATCGTATCAGGAAAGTGGGGAAAGAACGTTCCCTTCATTCTTTCAAGCCTTTTAGCCTTTATATCAATGATTTCAGTGCTTTTCTTGCTTAGGGAGGAAGATATACCAAAGATGGAAGCAAAAAACATACTAAAGGAATTTATTGGAGCTGTTAAGGATGTAAGAACAGCCATCCTCCTGCTTGTTTGGGTTGGAGCCTCAGCAATATTGGCTATAGGGGCTTCATTCATTCCAGTATATCTGAGAGGGCTAGGCTTCACTGAGTACCAAGCTGGCTGGGCTTTTGCGATCCTTGCAGCAATACTCGTGTCTTCATACGTCATATTCGGCAGGATTTCGGAGACAATAGGGAAGGGTAGGATGTCCTCTTTTGGCCTTGCCATGGTCAGCATCGGAGCATTCTTCATAGGACTTGGGAGAACTGGAAGGTCGATGACGATAGGCTCTGCGTTGATAGGACTTGGAGCTGGCTCGTTTGCGCCTGCGGCCATGGCTTTGTTAGCTGACATCTCCCCTGAGAGCACAAGGGGATCTCTTATGGGGGCATATGACATGTCCTTTGCCCTGGGAGGATTTCTAGGGCCCTCCTTCGCTGGTTTAATCGTCGGCAGGTTTGGTTTTAGATCCCTCTTTTGGTTTAGCTCTTTGATACTCGTTGTCTGTACTATTCCATTTGCTTTGATGTTAAGGGAAGATTCCAAGAGATCCCTATCCTAGCCCAAGATATAGCCGATTAGGCTTCAACAACTCCCTCAAGAACCAGTAACACCTTGTAAACTTATTTTTGTGATTCTTGACCTGTTTCCGATGGAGAAGAGATAATAAGGCTTCAGAGTCCAGATGGTATGGTCAGAACTGATGAATCTCGTGAAAAGAAGGAACTTAATCTTGATTCTCCTTTCTATTTTAGTGGCTGGTCCCACAACACTTGGCTTCCTGACTGACTTCGAGGTCTTAGCGGAAAACAATCAGCTTCCCTTCCAGCCTTACCACACGGAAACTGTAAACGGGGTATTATATCCGAGAATAGGAACTCCTGCCTTCGTTAGCCCAGGTGGAGGTTTCAAGGCTTATCTCGAGTATAAAGAGAGGGAATTCAAGGGTCAAAAGGACGTGAGATGGGAGGCGAAGCTATCATCCCTTTTCTCTCCAGGGGTGGATTACGCCCTTGAGGTTGTTGAGGTAACTTTCATCGATGAAATTGGGACCTGGGAGGTATCGCTTAAAGCTCCCTCTGACCTTCCAGATGGCTTGTATAACCTTTCATTTACGTGGAAGGAAGGAGGTATAGAGCGTACCGAACCGAACTGCGTTGTAGTAAAATCTGATCTCAGCGAGCTAACGGTTGCCCTTCTTGGGGAGAGCCACTTCGGGATAAAAAGACAATTTGGATTTATCGCATTCTCAGAATCGCTAAAGGATGTTCTTAGGAGCGCTGAAGCCTTGGGAGTTGACCTAGTAATTCACACAGGGGACGTGATCGGAAACGCATATGACGAGGAAACCTTCCAAGCATTCTACAGGCTTCTTGTCGAGCTAAAGGTACCTGTCATGCTGACCTTGGGCAATGCAGATTGGGACACGGTTGAACACAACCTGTATTACTGGGAGAGCTACCTGGCTCCAATGGAGTACTCTACAGATTGGGGTCGGATCCACTTCGCAACGATAAACACCGACACCCAAACGGTCAAGGACGAAAGCCTGGATTGGCTGAACGCAGATCTAGCAGCCCACGAAGAAGCCCCTGTAAAGGTTGTTTTCTTCCAATATGCCTACTGGGACGTATCTCCAAACGCCATGGCAAGGCTTCCAACCATATTTCAAGAACACAACGTAAACCTAGTCTTCTTCGGCCAGGACGGCACCGATGAGGTGAAGAAACCTCCAGAAGTTCCAGTTCTCACAATATCTCCTTTAACTACTCACTCTCCAATAAAAGGAGGGTTCAGGCTTGTAAAGATCTCTGAGGGAGCGGTGGAGACTCCAGAGAAAAGCGTTCCAAACTGGCTTTTGAACGTAACCTACCTTCAGAGAAACGATGGATCCTCAAAAGCAATGGGAATCTTGATAGAGTACGGTCAAAGCGAGGAGAAGTATGGACTTGAAGATTTCATGCAAGAGAACCTCTTAAGATTGCAGTTACCAATTCTTTTGAAAGATGAGGGCCAGGAACCGAGCGTTGAAAACGCTCAGATCCTTTGGATGAATAAAAAGAACGGGAAGATCGCAATGCTTGTTGAGACAACCCTAGCGCCTGGAGAGGATAAACTCGTAAAGGTATACCAAAAACCAGACGACAAGCCACCGTCGATTGAACTTTTCCCTGAAATAGTCGTGAACACTGTGACGCTCTTCTATGAGCTGAAAGATAAAGGACTGGGAGCTCTGGGGATTGAGTTCTTCCACAGCGAAGATAATAGCACTTGGAATAGGCTTAAGCCGATAATAAGGGAAGACCACCCATTCTACCGGCTAGACGCCACTAGTTCACCAATTTACATAAAGGCGACGGTGGTAGATGCTGCTGGAAACGAAGCCGATTTCTTCTGGGAGCTCGAAATTCCATCACTTGCGGGAACTCCTACGCCAACTCCTCAACCTCAACAACCTTCTAAGGTGGTCTTGGTTCTGATACCTTTGATTCTTGGAGCTTTGTTCGCAATCGTCTTACAACTTTACCTGAGGAGAAAGAAATAACCCAAATTTCACTAGATTCCATGGATGATGGGTGAGAAAGGAAAACAACAGAGGATATGCTTGCTTCACTGAGATTATTCACTAAGAGTCAAAGTTTCGGAACAACTCAAAATATGAAAACTTTGGTTTGGGCACCTCTTTTTTCTGCTAATAGCCTTTTTACCCTTCTTCTCAGCAACACCAACCCAATTATGGCAAAGATAGCAACCAGAGACATGCCAATCGTATTGTCTGGTCTGTTTTTGTCCAATTCCTGCAGAAAAGCCAGAAGTATTAGGAATGAAAGGGTTCCTGCAGCCAGCGAAAGCTTGTGCAAATCTGAGTTCTTCCAATCGAACCTCATCAGATAGGTTGCAATTCCAAAAGATAGCAGGGCTCCAAGCAAGGCAACAGCAAACGGATCCTCGACAAAGTAGGGGAGAGCCATGAAAGTGAGGAAAAAGGCAGCGCTCCAAAAGACTCCGATGACGAAGTAAAAAACAGGCCTTTTGAGTTCTTGAGCACCCTTCCTTCCGCAAGTTACGGGCATCCTTTTGGCAATGTAAAGAAGTGCAACGGTCAGAATAATCGAAGAGAAGTACTGGGCTGGCGGAGATCTATAAGGGGTCAAGAAGAAAAAGCCAATGAGGACAACCGCTCCAAGTAGTATAAGGAGAAAATTAAATGTCTTCTTACTTATCCAAGATTCTTCTCTTCTTTCGGGAAATGCAAGCTCAACAAGCAGTACTGGGATTGCTATGCTGAAAATTGCGTGGTAGATCGTTAACATCTCCGCCCAGATCCAGTTAATCCCCCACTGCCTTCCAAACTGACCTAGAATTCCGAGATCAGGCCAATTTGGATCAAAAAAGCTCTTCACCATGAGACCCTCTTCTATCACGCCATAAGCAGCTCCTAACAAAACAAGAGTGCAAACGGACTTTCTCCACCTTATCGTGAGTTCTCTCATAATTAAACAGCCGCTGCCGTAGAGGGATACTATTAACAGAAAGCCAAGCGGGTTGAAGAACTCCGAGGGAGGAGCGGAACCAGAGAGCAACTCAGCTATTGCGGGTGATAGGAAGAAGAGAATTAAAGCTGGCTTCCTATTACCTTTGAGTTTAGAGTTCATTAACTTCAATTAATAACGGAGGATGATATTAAAGAAAATTAAAGTCGAACGATTGATGGAGAATTGAATAGCTGTAGAGTTAAAAATAGATTAATAGCGAACATCAAAGCACTATCAAAAATAGACTTTGCTGCAAAATATTATAGCAGGACTGAGTTCATAAGAGAAACAGTTTAGGAGAAAATTAGAGGAGATTGAAGTGATAAAACCCGTAGATCTTAGTGACGAGGAGATCTATCAGCAAATAATATCTTATCTCAAGGATAAAGGAAGAGCATATCCCTCCGACATCTGCATAGAGCTGGGAATTCC
>QMVZ01000045.1 GCA_003661365.1 Thermoproteota archaeon
ATGTGGGGACCGTGCTCCTTCGTCCTGGCCCCCAGAGGAATAAGAACGACGTCATACTCCTTGAGAACCTCCTCAGCCTCAACCCAAGTTAAGTTCTCTATTTTGACGCTTTTCCTCCTTTTATCTGGCATATCTCATGACCTCAGTAACGTTACAGAGCTCAGCAATTTATTATTATGGATCAGAAAAAGCTATTCTAGTAAATAAGTGAAAAAGCATCTCTATTTCAATGCTTGCAAAGCTTTCAGGATTCTAATTTAAAAGAGCATTTTATCTCAATACCTTAGATGAGGAAAACCTCTAAAACCCTTCTAGCCACCGTCTTTATTGTCATTTCGCTTATAGGATTCTTGACAGGCATTAAAATGCTTGGAGAAAAGGAGGAGGGCACGATTACAGTTCCTCCGCCTTCTAGGCTACCTGAACCTACCCTTACTCCCACAGTTACACCTACACCCAAACCTCCTGAACCGGTATTAGAGGTAAACCCGTACGATTCTATGATTTCAGAGGCAAACACGTCTTTCCCTGATCTTCTTGAGGATAACCCAGATTTGGTCGAAGAAATAGCAAGAGAAATGTCTTCCCAGCCATATAGATCAACTTACGTGCCATGTAGAATAGTAGAGTGGCTTCACCCAGAGGTGCACGGAGTTGCAGTCGTGGACAATGAGGTTCCAAGAAACATTAGCGAGGTAATTGATGGCTTTATCTCCCTTCTTGATGTTCTAAGGCGGGTCGACCCGGAACTTAACAAGGGTTTAGAATATAACGAGAGAATCGAGAGAATTAAGGTCTTATGCATGGCATTCCTCTACAGGAACTTCAGCGCTTCCTGGATTGAGGAGAATTACAAATTCGTAAAAAAGGCCATGAACCTGGCTGGAAACTACACAGGACTTGTTGAGTGGAATCCACAAAAGGCTGATGTCCTAATTGCGCTTTGCGAAGACATACCAGAGAGCCTTATGAAAGGAAAGGAGGTCTTCATCCTAGCTGCTGCAGATTCCTTACCATCCTTCTTTTACTACTTCCATTTGGGGCCAAACGGGGAGAAGGGCTACAATGAGTACGTTCCTCGGGACTTAGAGTTCATAGAGGGTCTTGGGTCGAATAACAAGTTCGATGAGAGGAATTGGACAGTTCTTCATATTGTGAACATCTTATCGGATATGGAGAAAGGAATGTACATCAATCCCTCGTTCTGGAGTAAAAACGAGACTGAACAGTTTCAGATAGCGAGGATTCTAATTGCTAACGGGTATCTCCTCTCATTTAGATATGAGAATGGTGTGTTGACGTCGAAAGATCTACCTTTAACTTGGCTTTGGAATTATACAACGGAACACATCCTTCTACTGAAGGAAAATTGGGAATTGCAGGATTATTGGAGGAAAAATCTCCTTAAAGACCTTCCAAATGAAGACCGCTGGAGAGATAAGATATATAGAAGGAATATGGAAGGAAGCGACCTTCTTCCTTGGATCCCAGAGATATTGATGGACCTCCACAGGAAGCTTGTGAAGGTCTTGTGGGATAAAGGAAGTCATGTAGATAGAGCCTACTTTTACGCAGCGGCCATCTTTCATGATAAACTGCTTCCGAACCTATCTCTATGTAGGGCATCTGAGGACTTCACCTATTACCGGGATCTTGACCTCGGAAGCCTAGAATCTGCATTCATGCAGAGTGTAGGACTGCCTGCGTTCAAATGCGTGGGTCCTCTCGCTGGAGAATTTTCTCACGGAATTGCCCTTCGATTCACTTCTATTGCAAAAAACGCATTAGTTGAGGAGTTAAGGGCGGATAACATAACTAACATCTTGATCTTTGAAGATCGTTACTTCCCCTATCCCTGGCTTTTTGAAGAAGTTGCTTTATCAATGGGAGACGAATACGTTGAGATAGAATTCCCTATCTACGGCTATTTTGTTGCTGCATACCTTTTATTTGACCCAAAAGAGGTTTATCTGAGCGATGTCCACATATTAGGCGATGTCAACGGGGATGAGATCTCAGAATTGATTCTGGAAAGAGGCGAAAAGGAAGTCCTCGTTAAGGAAGAGGGAGGAGAGGAAGTCTGGAAGACAAATGGGTCCGCCTTTCTTGTCGTTGGAGATGTGGATCGGGACTCAATAAACGATGTTATCGTTTTTACCATATATCGTGAAGGAGCATATCTTCTAAGCGGTAAAAACGGTCGGATTATGAGGAAGATCGATATATCACGACGTGCCAGCGGAGAGTACTCTCCTCTTTGTTCGAAAAGGGTTAAGGATATAAATAGGGATGGAATTGACGAAATTTCGCTTACAGTCAAAGGACAAAGCGTTCTTCTAAGTGGAAGCGAAGTGATGCCCCTAGAAAAGGCGAAAATATGGGTAAGCCTAAGCAAAGACCTCAAACCAACGTTCTATTTGTCTTTCCAATGGAGCGGCGGAGAGTGGGAGATAATCATACCCGAATTGCTTGAGTACCCTAAGCTCGTTGACCTAGTTGGAGATCTTAATGGGGACGGGGTTGGAGAGGTCCTATTGGCGAACTTCTCCCCGAAAGATCATGCCCTTTACCTAACGTGTTTTAGCGGGAAGAACGGAAGGGAGCTTTGGAATACTTCCCTAACCTTACCTAAAGAAGCTCTGGATATGGAAATGGCAGTACTCTCGGTAATTGACTTGGACAAAGATGGAAATGAGGACATACTCTTAGCATACAAGCCAACTCTGGGAGATGTAGAGAGACCTGAAGACTGTCTTTATGTGATAAGTGCTAATGGAAGCCAGATGTGGGCACTTTCCCTTCCTGAAATAACTTCCCTCATTTACGTTAAGGATTTGGGCCTTCTGATTGGAAAAGTTGGATCGATTGAGCTTGTATCCTTTGAAGGAGAGGTTTTGTGGGAGACGAATGTAGGACTTCAGAGAATCGTCTCATTAGATTGCATTGAAGGGCTTGTCCTTGCATTCAGTTCGTCTGGAAGAATAATTACCCTAGATCCTCAAAGCGGGACCATCTTAGAAGAAAGAGGAGGTGTTTAAGATCAGAATAAGGATACGAAGACCTCTATATATCATATCCTTGGTAGTGCTTGCAATTGCATTGTTCTTACCCTTGCGCTTTTACAGAGGACAAGGAGATAACTATAGTTGGATAGCCATCCTTGAATCCAAAACATGTAGCATTGAGACAATTGCTTTAGAGTTGAATGACGGCTATCTCCTGCTTTCAAACGATTTCATATGCGACGCTCCTCCAGATGTTCTTATATTCAAGCTAACTCGTGATGGAAGGCTAGCTTGGTCGAGGATTCTAGCTAGCTCACTTGTTACCTGCTCTATGAGTTTTGGGAACTTAGCACTTCTCATTGGAATAGATGTAGCTGATGCTTGCTTTTTCCTGAAGCTAGATGAAAGGGGAGAAGTTTTGGAGAAGGAATACTTCGTATTTACAGATGGATCCAAGGAGTACTCGATAAGATGGACTGGTATAACGAGAGCTAGGGGAGGCTATGCTTTAATAGGCTTGGCACATCCCTTATACAAGGTTGATGAGGCTTCCTTGGCTTTGTCTATGCTTGACGAAGGCTGTAATATCCTTTGGGTCAAGATCTATCGAGGAAACTTAACGGAATTGGCTCAAGAAACCTTGCCCAGGTCATCGCCTAAGATCTACTTCCTTGAAGATGGATTCCTCCTTCTATCCTCTCTTGTAATGAGAACAGACCTACAGGGAGAACCTAAATGGTCTATCATGCCAGTTCTCAAGGAGTTCGAGGTATGGAGCCCTATAGGATACAGATATGATGAAGGCATTCCTTTAAGCTTCGATAAGCTAGTTGTCCATGAAGGCAAGTACTACCTCATCTCAAGCATGTTTTTTCTCCGTGTGGGTGGGCGCGCGCAAGGCTAGAGTATCTATCTCTGAAGTACGGCCACAGACTGAGGGTGGATCTTCCCATAAAACTCTGTCCTAAATGCAAGAGCGTGCTTCCTAGCCCAATAACCTCACAAACTCCTTCAACACAGCTTATAGATAAATACCATTCTCTACTCTTGTTTGCATTGCTAATTTTGCTCTTTCTTTTCCTATTTTTACTCAAAATTAGAGGAATCAAGTAAACGAAGCTAGATCTTCTTAAATCTAAGATTAAGGGGAAATGTACATCAACTTGTCCTCAGAAATGTCGTACTCGTACTTAAGGCGGGCCTTATTTACTGTTTCGGCAAAACTTCCAGAGAAGGATACTCTTATCCCCATCAAATCGCACAGCCTGTTTATTATGGAACACACTATTACTCTAGCCCCATCTTCGCCAAAAAGGAGTTTTAAAGAATCAGCTAGTGCCTCGGGAGATCTTAAGAGTTCTTTTGGGAGCATTCCCTTAAGATCACACATCAGGGAGACTATTGCTTCTTGAGCTACATTACCGAATATATTCTTTAGAGTAGACTCTACTGCGTCGACGTATAGCACGTCAAAATCCTTCTTTTTGTCCCTAAGGAGTTCTGGCACTGCATGTGCTTAATATCTTTGGGAAATAAATGATTAACGTTTCAAAGCGTTTCATTTTCATTCAATTTTGTTTTAAACCTTTTCAAAGATATGTATTTTAACATAATAAGCGATGTTTTGTAAAAATAAAACAGGATCTCAGCTTTTTGTTACTTTTTAGCTAAATAGGGTAATAACAATGTAATCGAAAGATTTTCGATTTAAGAGAAGAGAGTGCCTTCGATCTTAACCTAAAAGATATTAAGATATTATCGCCAAATCTGATGGGTCTCCTGGGTGTCTTCGAAGAAGAAACCCTGGCTGGCTGCTCTGTTAAACCTGGTTCTACCCGGCTTGGGTTTCATATACGTAGGAGGTCTTGGGTGGATCGTTGTAGGAATAGTTCTGATCGTCTTCTTCTGGGGGCTGTCTCCAATAGCTTGGTTCTTGGTTACTGGCGCAGGCCTGAAAGAAATCTCTGGCTGGACTGTCTTGGCTTTAATAACAGGACCTCTAGGAGTTTATGCAGCCGGTCGAAAGAATAAGAAGATGCAAGAGCTAATAAGTCCTCAGCTTCCAAGGCCTGAAACTTTACAATCTCTGCCTAGCAAAGGGTTAGAGCAAGACAGGGAGGAAAAGCTTCGAAAGCTTGAAGAAGCACTCCTAGACGGCAAGATTAGTGAGGAGACTTATTGGGAACTTAGAAGAAAATATGAGCAACCTCAAAAAGAAGTAGAGGCAGAGAAACTTTCCTTAGATCCTTCTGGTCCTAAAGAACTTAAGAAATGCAGAAAAAAGGGCAATGAGGTGAGTATAGTCTGTCCATCTTGCCGCAAGACCACGATTATTAAAACTTCTGCTTTTACAACAGATTTGGAAGAGAGATCAAGGATGAATCTTAAGGAAACTGGAGAAAGCATCACTCTAGGCCGAAATCTAGGCTGGCTGCTAGGTTTTATCACGGCGGTCTTTGTTGCAGGAGGAGCATATGTTTTTGTGGGGCTTTTAACCAAAAATACTACCATAGCTTACGTTCTTGCAGTGTTTCTGGTGCTTGCTTTAGCTAGGCCAATTGGTTACTATATTACCTTCCAAATTTTCGGCAGAGAGATTCCAGTATGGCTTTTCCAATGTAAGAATTGTGGAAAAAACATGATCTTGGTATCAAATGGGTCTGAAACTTATTTGCTCATGAGAAAGTGAATTCAATGAGCGACGACTCAAGCTGGGTAGGGATACTTAAGACAATATCCTCGAAAAGAGGAGATAAGGGCTCTGAACGCATATATGACATCAATAATCATCTATGACCAAGATCTTTATTTGAAAGTTCTTTATGATCATCTTATCGATTAATAAGACTTGAACTTCCCAATTACAAGTCTATCCGAAGCTACAGACAGTATTTCAGACCTAAAAACATCACCTACTTTCAAATCTCTCGGTACACTTCTAACTAGAACGGTAGGGCCTTCTCTGAAAGGATAGGCCACCCTAAATCTTCTCCTTCGTCCTGGGGCCAAGACAACCTTCAAATCCTTGCCAATTAATTCCTTTTTCCTTTCCAAATTGAATTTCCTAGCAGCCCTTTCAATCATCCTTGAGGCCGCATCCCTTGGAGAAGGAGGCCCTTCAGGCATGTTTTCAAATGCAGAGCACGGAAGAGGCTTAAATCTGTATACCGTAATCTTCTCTACTCCAATAAAGTACAACTTCTCCATCATGTTTGCTGTTTTTCTTGCAGTCTCCTTGGTCTGTCCCGGAAGACCGTGAATGAAGTACACATAAACTCGCAATCCAGCTTTTATCGCAGATCTGATGGCCTCGACATCTTTAGATGGAGCAGAAGGCCTCCCTAACAGTGTTGCATGCCTATCATCTCCTGTTTCGATCCCCACATGTATTACTGCCCCAGGTAGATGGTTTGAAAGCAGAGATATTGCTTCTTCAGTCAAAAGGGACGCCTTAGCGTTCTCAACTCCGACGTACACCTCTCCTTTCCTCACCTCTGGTATTGATGTGACAGTAGAGAGAAGCTCTTCGATGGCTTTTAGGTTCGGCTTAGGTTCTGATGGATGAGTTGGTACATCAACGATGTCCTCTCTCCCATATTCAAGGAAATCTGCTCCGCTAAGTATTATCCTTTTAGCTCCGTTTTTTATCAAACCTCTTATCTCCTCAATTAGCATTTTCAGATCTCTGGACTTTGGATATCCATAAACAGCAGGGATTGAACAATATCCACATCCAGGAGGGATTCCTTGAGGGCAAATGAGTCTTAAAGGAAGGTTAGTACCAAAACAAGCCCTACAAGACTTACATTTTCTCATATCTGCCATGATTAAAGCTCTGTTGTAGTTAGAGCAGCCTCTTACGACCTCTACGTAAACTCTGGATGCTCTAAAATGGGGTATTGAGGTGTAGTGGCGTATTGCAAGAAAGGAAGGCCTATACCTATTAAAATCCTCCTTCTCCAGTATTTCGTGGCCTGTTAGACAGATTTTACCATCCATAACGAGAATTAGATTAGGAATATCGCTCAATTCCTCTAACTTTGCCTCATCCAAGCCAAGGCCTAGCAGAGAATCGACGGCAACCTCTCCTTCCCCAAATATCCCAATATCATACCCTAATTTGGCTATGACAGATGGATCACACGTGATGGGCCCTCCTAATACCTTGAATGAGGTTTTAAAGGCTCTTGATATCCTTTTAGCGGCCTTAAAGTCCATAGTCATAGCGCTAACCATCACTACATTGCTTTTCGAGAATTTAGAGGGTTTTCTAAGGACATCCTCTACCCTTACAATTCTATAAGGAAGGCCGTGCTTCTCAAGTATTCCAGCTATGGTTCTAGGACCCGCTCCTATGACATCAAGTGCAGACCTTCTTGTCCCCTCTCCTGCTGCTAGAGCATCAATTAAAAGGACTTCTGACTCAAGCACTCCTTAACCTTCCCCCACCCTATCTGATCTTCCACAGAATTCCGGATTCGGTAGCTATCGGTTCGACTTCTCCCTCATCAAACATATAGGAAAGGAGGGATTTTATCGTGACGCTAGAAATCAACAGAGACCAAACGCTTATGTTAGCACCTCCCTCCACCAAAATGTGAGCCGTTAAGCCCTCGGCTGAGATCGGGCCCCTTTCAAGGATCCTCTCTGCCTTCTTTGGCAGCATTTCTAAAGTAACCAAATTAGCCCTTAATATGTCTTCTGCCCTCTTACCCTCACAAACTGGCCCGTGAGACGGGACTATCTTCCTGTAATCTCTGACATTATCTAACAGATTTCGTATGGTTTCCAAAGAGGCCTCGTAATCGATGAAATAGGGAACTACAACTGTTCTAAGCAACTTATCCCCAAAGAAGGCATCTCCAGCATAGAGTAGGCCGTCTTCCGTTAAATAACCGACATGACCAAAGGAATGGCCGGGAAGAGGTATGGACTCAAAAGGACCAAGCTTACAAGGAGGGTTAAAGCTCTCATCTATCCTTATTGGCAAAGCTGGAGCAATCTTTGTGAGCTTATCACTTCTTTTAGCTCCATAATCTAGTGCCTTCCTTATCTCTACGCTCCTAGCTGAACATGACTCGAGATATGGACAGGCTACAACTGCGTTTGTAAGCTCTACTAGCTTAGGTATTGCAGCTAAGTGATCGGAGTGGCTGTGGGTTATCAATACTATTTTCCTCTTCCCTTTATCTAAGCTTCTTGCCAGTTCTTCTCCTCTCTCTGGATATGCTCCTGGATCTACTATCCACATCTCTCCATCGAAAGGTATAACAAGCGTGCATGGCGAACCTGGAGCCAAGAACGCGCCTTTTCCCAATTTCCTGAACTCCATAAGATTCCCTAAATCCATTGGTCCAATAAAAAAGAAGTAAGATTACCCTCCGCCAACTGGAGGAATGAAGGACACAACATCGTTCTCATTAAGGACAGTAGAGAGACCTCCGAATTCTTCCATAGGCCTATTATTGATTAGTATTACGATGTTTACCTTCCCCTCCCTATATATCAGCCTCCTTGCTTCCTCAGGAAAGCTTTCGATAAGTCTCTTAAGGGTAATTGGGGTCTTGAACTCCATCTCCTTGCCTAGGATCTCCCCAAGCCTTCCTATGAACTTTGCTCTTGCCTTTTGCGCCTTAACTCACCTCTGAGACCTTGGCTCCTTAACAAATTTGATAAAAACCAGGAGAGTGATAAGACCTATAACTGCGCTTATAAAAAATGGTACTGCTGCTCCAGGAATGGAGATTTTCCAAAATTTAAGGAATTTCGGTGCATAAAGCTGGTAGAGATGTCCTCCTATGAGGGGACCTATTACGGCCCCTATGTTGAAGGCTGCCTGCACCGTACCAAAGATCTTCCCTCTAACCTCCCTTGGGACTATGTCTGCTTGAAGAGCCCTGAAAGATGGCATCGAAAAGTTAAATGCAATTGATCTGATGCTAGATAGTGCTCCAAAAAGTTTCAAGCTCTTTGAAAAAGGTATTAACATTGTCGTAAGCCTCGAGAGGAAGGTACCAGATATTATGACTGGGCGTCTCCCCATGGAGTCAGAAATTCTGCCTGCAGGATATGTCACCATCAATCCTAGCAATCCCGCTATCGTTGTGACCGTTGCGACTGCTGCTGGGTCCGCTTTTATGAACTCTATTATGAAGATGCTGTAGAGGGGTGCCGTGAGACCCATTCCAACGCCGTTTGCTATTGCCATGGCATATATTGCTTTTATGCTCCTCTTAGTCTCCTCAGATATCTTAATTTGAATGTTTGAGTTTGATAGAGTCTGAGAACTCACGTTTCTTTGGGAATTTTCCTCAAGTAAAAGGGTTGCTGGAATGGCTAAGGATGAAAATAGTGCAAGGCCATAGAAGGGGAATTTAAGGGCTGAACCCACATCCTTTATCCCTAACACAATTACTCCAAACTTGTAGATCGCTGCTCCAATGGCCGGGCCGGAAGTCATAGCAAGGTTGTTTGCTATCATGTAAACCGCCATTGCTCTCCCCCTGTAGCTCGGGTCTGTCGTGTCCATCAGCAATGCTTCAGCAACAGGCCATACCATTGCTGAAGCGATCCCTTGAAAGCCCCTTATCAAGTAAAGATGGATCGTTGAGGAAGACGCTATGTATGCTAGGGCCATTAGGACGTAAAACAACGTCCCAACAAGTATTATCTTCTTCCTCCCAACTCTATCGCTTAAAGTCCCGAAATATCGGGCCATCATTGCTCTAGTCAGCATAAATGCCGACATCAGAGCAGTGTACTCTAGAGCATAGCTTGATGCCCCTGAAATCCTCTCAAATGTCTCAGGCAGTCTATCGAGTTTCCCTGCAAGGTAAAGTATGTAGTATGGTAGAACCGCTGATATGGATCCAAAGCCCAAGCTGACCATAAAGCCAAGCCAAGAAAGGAGCACTAGGTTCTTCTTCAATCTTTAACCCTTCTTAATCCTCCAAGCATCTATAAAAGAATTAATCTCTGCCAGAACTGACTCATGACAAAATCTCCTCCTCTTGGAGGATTTATCAGTGAGAAGTTGGGCTCGACGCTAAAGAAACCTTCTTCAAATATTGAAAAGGGACAAAAACGGGAATTTTCTTAAAGATCTGGCTTTTCGCCATGCTTTCAGTTCTTCTTCCGAGAAAGAGAGCTTTTCAATAAGATACATTGGAAGACAATAGTCTGTGAGCACAACCTCCTTTTTCTTCATTTCTGC
>QMVZ01000046.1 GCA_003661365.1 Thermoproteota archaeon
TACTTCAAACATTCAAACGAGGAGATATATCAACACTATAAGACGGTAGCAGAAGCAGTAGATCTGCCGATAATCCTCTACAACGTGCCGAAGTTCACAGGCTTTTCCCTTGATCCCAAGGTTGTGCACCAAGTAGTTGAGGAATGCGATAACGTGATAGGTATAAAGGACAGCAGCGGGAGCGTGGCTCTAGTATCAGAGATAATTAGGCTTGTGGGCGATAAGATCTCTGTCCTTGCAGGATCTGCCGACGTATTCCTATCAACCCTGATGCTTGGAGGTAAGGGGGCAATTATAGCAGTTGCAATTTTCGCACCTAAGCTTTGTAGGGACCTGTATGAGAAGTTCAAGGCTGGAAATTACGAAAAAGCTGCTCAGCTACAGGCAACTATCTCCTTCTTAAACGGTATCGTTGTTAGAAAGCTGAACCAGCTTGCCGCAGTTAAGTATGCGGTTAGCATTCAAGGAGTGCCAGCTGGGTATCCTAGAAGGCCAACGCTACCGTTGGGAAAGGAGGAAATGAGAGAAGTGGAGGAGGCTCTGAAAAAGGCCGGTATCATCAGATAAATTTGTTAAGCACGATGTGAGGCAAAGCTAAAGCTCTTAAACAAGACAAACTCCTGGGATCATCCAGCACTAATTTCAACCTGTTATGACCTCCCTTCTAAAATCCTCTTTCCTTTTCTTGGGAGAGGAGTTTCATCTATAACCTCAAATTGCATGTGCTATCACAATTAAGCTAAGAACTACCTAAAATCAAGTCCAAGTTCCTCTAAAGCAGCTAGATGGAGTGCATCAATGATTTTTTCCTTGTCGAGGAGCAATAACCCCGTCTCTACAACCTTTTTTATAAACCAAGGCGGGGCAAAGTTAAGCAGCCTTACATCAAACGGGAAACCCAACTCTCCTAACTGTTTCTCAAGTTTAGCCCCATATTTCAGTGGATTGATCCTTTTCCCAACGTAGACAGCAACATCTATATCCCTAAAGTTAAGACCTTCCAAAAAAGAGCCGTAAATGATGGCAACAATTATTTCATCCTTTTCGTTTAGAATATCCTTTATCCTCTTGATTAACTCCCTTTTCTCATCTTTGGAGAGTCGATAAAGTCTGAGCTTTTCCTTCTCTTCAATCCTTTGAAGCATAGTTCTTAACCTCCTCGATAAACTTCTTAATCAGACCAATGCTTTCCTTAGACTCCCTATATAGTCTTCTCTCGTCTACTTCCCAATATCTGTGAATTATCATGTTTCTTAACCTGACAAGCGCCTCTAAATTCTCTCCAATCTCGTTAGACAAAACCCCCCTCTTTACCAATTCCCTTAAAATCCAGACATATCCTTCTATCTCTCTTATCTTGAAGCCTTCCCTCAATATTAGGAGTCCTATGCTCAGAATTATTTCAGTCATCTCAACTAAAATCATTTTAAGGGCATATATGGCTTTGAAATCCCTAAGAAAGTTCTCTAAAGGTATTGAAAGCAGATCTTCTGCCTTTTTGTTTAAATCCTCGATTTCAGTGAGTAATCTGTTTAATCTATCTTCATCCATTCTGAAAAGCTAAATCCCTTAGTTCATATATTCTTTTCCAATTCCATTCGATTGAAGTCCTAATTTCATCAACATCGTGTTCTTCCAGCCAACCTTACAAAAGAAACGACACTTTAGCTTTTTTGACCAAACCATAGAAACAGATGCTTTCTCCTAATTTAAATCGATCCTGACATAATTAGGCAAAATTAGCCGTGGAAAATCCTTTTTATCCTATCAAGCAACCCTTTTCTTACCCTGAAGTCCAATAACTTTGGTTCTCCAAGCTTGCTAACGTCGATTAGCAAGGAGTACTTGCCTTTAATCCCTTCACCGCTTATCTTCAATAGACCTTTAGAGTAGGCGTGTGAAATTACTTTAGCCCTGGGATCCTCTGAGAAAAGCCTAAGCATTTCCTCAACACCTGTAGGAGTTACCCTTATCTCAGAGAGTCTAATCTCCTCTGAATTGCAAACAAAAAGGAGAGAATACCACCCCTTCTCATCTGAAGCCCTTATCTGCAATTTTTCTCCTTTATACAGCTCCTTCTCTATCCTTATGTCGATTCCTAAGGCCTTTCCTTCATCTCTAATGATCTCTTCAATTTCTTCCTCTGTCGGAACCTTCTCGTGCCCTAGAACTCTTCCTGATAGCTTGCTAAGCTCTATAAGGAATCTTTTGTCCTCAGCCCTCGCTAGAAGCAGGTATCTCCTTTCATCTTCATTCAAGAGGCTAGCTCTGGTTTTTACTCCTTTCCTCTCACCGAAGAAAGAGTCCCAGCTCCTAATGATTCTTATTCCCTCAGCTCTGCGCCTTTTCTTCTTACTCCTTGCAGCGAGAGCTATGGCTTCTCTTTTGGCGATCTCTATAGCTTTTCTATCACCTATCGGCGGCCAATCCAAGACCTCTTCCTCAGAGAGGTCAGAGATCAGGAACTCGCCAGATCCCTCCTCTAAGCTAAACCTGATTTTCCACCTCACTCCTAAGAGGACTTCCTTCCATCCTTCAAACTCCACCCTCGCCTTTGGAACGCCCGTAGATTCCTTTACAAACTCTTTCAGGGCTTTAGCCGCAGCTCCCTTGCTTATCCTCTTTCTCAAGAGGCTGAGGTCGAAACCCTCTTCAGACTGCATTATGACGCCTTGAAGAAGGTATTCGCTGAAAGGCCTTATCCTGATGGAGTCTTCCTTCGGGAACAGGACATGGATCCCGCTGGCAGCCCTTAATATGTGCTTTTCCCCTGCTATCTTCTCATACAGGGCCTTCCAAGCAGCAACTAACGCAGGAGTTGCCTCTAGAACCACGCTGGCCTTGGCATCCTCAGGAGGCTCTCCCTCTCCTTCCACTCTTCTCCTAAACCTTTCCATGACATCTTCTAACGTTCTCCTCGTCAGTATGTAGCTATAGCTAGATCTTCTCAACTGAGGAGCACCACCTCAAAGTCCTCTCCGTATTCGTGGGGGAGCTTGGCTGCCAGCCATTTCCTGACTATCCCCCTCATTTCTTCAACCATCTGAACGATCTTTGGCAGGAGCGAACCGTCAAAGTTCATATCAGGGTACAATATCTTCAGAAATCCTGAAAGGAGGCGAATTACAGCCTGCTGGTCCCTAATGCTCGGATTCCCTACTATGTCAACCAGCCCTTTTACCTCCTCCCTGAAGTTCATCATCCTAAGCTCGTGGAGCACTGATCCGAGGTAGTCAAGAGCAAGTCCCTTCCCCTTGGCCAAATGCTCTTCCCCTGTAATCTTAGGAAGCCTCCAACCCGGTATTAGGCCGTGGATCCTATCCATAAAGGCTGGATCCTTAGCAAACCTCGGAATTGTCCTGTCAATGTCCAAACCTTCTTTAACGTCCCAATCAACGTTCCCCATGAACACCAAGGAACAGCCGCTTGCAGCCTGCTTAGCTCCCCTCTCAAAGTGTCCGCTTGCCATGTAGTCTTTCAGCTTACCCAATATCTCCTCAGCACCAGCGAACTTGAGGTATTGAATCTCGTCGAAGACAACGACATCCATAACTCCTATAAGCCCTACCGTGCCGTGAACCTTGTGGTAGAATAGCTGGGCAGGGCTTATCACTCCTCCAGATACTATCCTGACGAGAGGCGAGATGTTCCTGTATAGGAACGTCTTTCCAGTGGCTCTGGGTCCAAACTCCATCATGTTAGTGTTGGGCTCCGCAAGAGGAATGAGCCTAGCCAAAAAGTAAAGCCTCTGATCCTCTTCATAGGCTTCAGGATTCAGGCCAAGGCTTTTTATAAGTAGGTCTAACCATTCCTCATCTGAAAACTTGCTTCTAGCCTCCTGAAACTCCGATATGTCTAGGGAAGAAATCTGGTAAGGAACCAGCTCCACCAAGGAGACCGGGTCAGAATCCTTAGCTCCAAATGAGAGCTTTGGATCGTAAAGGAGCCTTCCCATGCCCCAAACTCCATTTCTTAGCAAGTTTTCGTGCTCTCTAAGTACCCTTGGATGGACCATCGCCTTCTTCAGATCCAAACAGGGTATGGAAAGCCTGTGAACCCCTTTCTTTATGTCAGTCGTTACGGTAAAGAAGTCCATCAACGTTAGCTCGCCGTCGCTCATCAACTGATCCAGCTTGAGGTTCTTCTCCGATGGCTCAGGACGGAACCTCCTAAGGATGCTTGAAACCCGCTTAGCGCAGCTAGTTGCAGAAAGGCCAGCACACTCCCTCATGATCAAATATTCCTCTATGAACCTTGGAACTCCCCAAGGTCCTAAGCTCAAGTGTATACCCTTCTCAACAACCGCATCTCGGCCAAATACCCTTTCAAGCTTCCCTTCAAAATCAGAACTTCCTTGTAAGGCCATCCTACTCCTGAACCCCCTTGGCCAAATTAATGTTTGTAACTGAGAGTAAGCGCATACGAGTAATAAATATTCATTGGAGCATGCTTAATGTCTGTTTAAGAAAAGGAAGACCTTGCAAAGCGCCCTACTAAGTCCTAGAGGTAAGTTATATCGATCTTTTTTCCATTATGAGATGCTAACCGCTTTCGCCCACCATATATTAAAATACCAAAGTGGGATTAAGAAGAATGGTGGGTCAATGGAGGTAATTGCAAACGTGGATGAGAAGGGAAGGGTGACAATTCCAAAGAGGTTAAGGAGGGCTCTTAAGATAGGAAAGAGAGTTAGAATGAGAGTTGAGGGGAGAAAGCTTGTGATAGAGTCCCTAGAGCCAGTCTCAACTAGATATTACGGGATTCTAAGGGCAGAAGTCCCTGAGGACTTAGATAGCGTGATAATTGAGGCGATGGCAAAGTGGTGGAAGGAGAGGACTACTTAGACGTGAATGTTTTCGTCTATTGGCTGGCAGGAGATCCAAAATTTGGGTCAAAGGCGCTTGACTGGATAAAAAGGGTTGAGGAAAAGCCAGATAAGTTCGTCACTTGCTCCTTGACCGTATGGGAAGTCCTTGTGATAGCTTCAGGGCTTGCTGGAAGAAACCTTAGGGATTATGACTTCGTCAATGAGATTGTTAGGGCTGTTATTGAGACAGGGATAAGGATAGTAGATCTAAAGGTCGAGGACTTCCTATCTGCTTTATCCTTCGTCTCTCAAGGGCTCGATTTGGAGGACTCAATTCATCTTAGCGTCGCAAAGAGGCTCAAATGCAAGAGAATAGTGTCCAATGACAGGGACTTCGAGAAGTTTATTGAGAGAACTTTTTGATCCATTGCACATTCGTTAGTTCGCTTAAATAATTGGAACATTGCAAAAAGATTTTTCTCTGGATGAAAGGTCTTTATTCCCATTTTACTCTCTTTTCTTAAGTTTTCAACCCTTTCATCGCTTTCTAAACCAGAGTTTTTAAGGTTGGATAATCCTATTGACAGTTGTGTTCACTCCATTAATGACATTATCTGCTCCCTCTCGTGAACCAATTGTTCACAGAATAATTCAGTCTAGAGAGGGAATTAGGATCCTCGGATCACAATCTATAGACTATGCTCCTGGAATATTAATTGGCATTCCTAGAAATTACGTTATTGAAAACCTTAATCTTATACTTTCTGAAGTAGTTGAAGACGCTCGGATTGTGTTTTATGAGTTTGCAATAAAGTCATATAAAAGATCGGTTAGGGGATATGTGCTCTTTTCTTATTTTATTCAAGATGGATCTGCGGTATTCGTAACTACAATTCTAATTCCTAACAGGATACATTCATATCGTCTAGCAGAGACAGACATAGTGCTCATATCTCATTAGATGCACCTATGAGACGAAAACATAAGAACTTACTGTACTTACCAAAACATTTTGTGGATTGAATATATAGGTGGTTCCATTAGTATAGTATAGCTGGGCCATGTAGTAGGTGAGGATAGCTGGGTTGTAAGTGAACGATACTTCTTCTCCCAGCCCAATAAGAGTGGCTTGAACCTCTATTGGTTCTCCCTCTGTCAATTCAGTACCGTTTACCCTGAGGAGAAGCAACCAATCCCCTTTAGCCCCTTCAGGCAGCCCTGTAACATTTACCTCGGTCATCTTCCTTTCTAACTTCAATTCAAGCTCTGATATCAAGGAATCCCTCTCTATAATCTCCTTTTTTAGCTCATTAACTAGGTTTCTGGTCTTATTTAGGTGATATCTCAGAACTTCGTTTTCAATCCTAAGATCCTCGTTATCAGGAGCCACAATCATTCCAATAAAGAAGCTAAAGATGGAGACCATTACAAGCAAGAGAAGGGCTATCTCGTTCTTCATTGTCGAATTAAGCACCAATGTTTATCAAAAAGGCTATTATGCATGTTAATACGATCTATAGTTCTCTACTAACCAATCTGATGGCAGTCTGAATCTCTTTACTTAAACCTCACAGGCTAATGCTCTGATAAAGATCCTTACCAGAATATCCTTCTCCTCGTCTCTACGGATCAAAACGGCCTCTTCCGGTCCTAGAGGTCTAAGCATTTTGGATTTCTAAGGAGCTTCGTCTAAAGAAGTGTTTACCTATCTCGCTTCTCAAGCCTCTATTTGAGGTATTCGCTGGCGCTTATTATCTCGTCTATCCCAAGGGAGAAAAATTCTTTCAAAGAGATCCTCTTAAGGCAGCTCTCAACTATTCTGTAGCCAGCGTAGTACGCGGTCTGTCCTGGAAAACCTTCCGGAGGGCTTGAGAGGGGTCCAGCCATGAAGTACTTCCTCAGGGCCTCCTGCCCCCTTTCCTCGAGGTTCCTGCTTATTTCCTCCTTGAGCTTCCCCTCGTTTCTCGCGCACCAGTCAATGGCCTCCTTGGGCATCATCCAAAGGGCCTCGTACATGGAACATTCCGGAAACACGAACTTGGTGAAGAAGGAAGCAAATCCCTCGTTGATCATCCCCCACTTGAGCGGGCGATCGAACCAGAGCTTGGAAATCAACTCATAAAACTCCTTATTCGAGAGATCATCCGTGAACCTCTCGACCAAACCGCTCTCAGACATCTTTGGCACGAAAATGCAGTGAGCGTATTCGTGAGAGAGCACTAAAGGCAGTTTTTCCCCGTAAGCCACGGAGGCAACGACGTTCATCTTTCCAGAAGCTGGAACGCTCATGCTGGAGGGCATGAAGGGCGATAGGATCAGGTAGACGTCGACCTCAGGCTCAGGCTGAACTACTTCCGCGCACCTAGCCATGACTGACTCATGTATTTCCAGCAGCTCCTCATCCTTCACCCTGCTGAGGACTTCTAGGTATCTTTCGGGGGAGATTGTTGAGACTATTGCCTTGAGCCCCTCTATTCCGCCTAAGAACGCGCTGAAAATGAGGTGATAGTTCCGCATGACCGGGTACGGATCGATTACCTCCCGCTTATAGTTCTCCCAAGTCAAAGGGCCCTTAAGAAACCTCTCAAATCCTTTGTAGGCCAAAAACAGCATTTCGAAACATGATTCTTCAAGAGGATTTAAGGGTTATGGATTCTAACTTCTTAAAACCGAATTAGCCTAGAGACAGCTAAAAATGATCAGGTCTTACAACGCTCCAAGCTTAGTGAGAAGAACCAGAACCATGCAGGAGGAAGGCTAAAATCTAGGAAAAAGTTACGTGTGAGGGAGGATTCTTAAGGAACCATGTGCTTTGTAGGATATCGCCTTAACTGCTGCTTTTTGAATATCCAGAAGCTAAGCAGGCTCCAATCCTAGAGATTTTAACTCTTCTAATTTAGAGTATTGCTCTAGAAGTGATTTTTAGCTTCGAGTGACGATGAAACCTTTTCAGGATTATGTTGTTAAAGAGCGGATGGATTAGAGGCTTTCTCGTCCCATGGAGAAGGGCGCGCGCTCCAGCCTAGTGGAGATCCTATACCTAACTCCTCTCGGCTGTCCATAGAGAGTTTGCTGGAGTGTCATACGAATTTAAGGAAACAATCGCACGAAATAAATCTTTACCCCGGCCTAAACTAGGGATAGGGGGGTTCAAGATCGTTATCAAGCAGACCGCCGCTAGTGTATGGAACTACGACTTCATCCACCGAGACGTATACCGGTTGGCGGTCGAGGATAGCTCCTACAAGAGAGCCTTAGAGGGCTTCGCAAGGCAGATGGGCTGGAACTTCGAGGTCGAATACCACAATAAAATATCCTACGAGTACAAGAGATTGGATAAGTTGTTCATAGAAACCCCCTGAGTCATGCGTGGTGAGCTGCATGTCAGAGTGGTCCTTCGCTGATGCGTTTGCGGTCTTGTATTTCAGAAAAGACGAAATAGGCTTCGAGAAGTTGAAGCAGATGTCTAGGGAGAAGCACACATCCAAAACTGACATCAGAGTATGGACGGCGATAAAGTATGGATGCAATTTGTTAAACGAGAGATTAAGTAGAATCTTCAAGGTAAAGTCTATTGAGTTGAAGTGTGACAATGTTAGGGAGTTGATAAAGGAGGCTGTTGAAAAGGTGATGGAGTTTGCCTAAATCATTTCTCGAATCTTCTCTAAAGTTCTACGTGCCCTCTCGATTTCCCCTGTAACGTCTCTGCGTATGGTGAACACTCCCTTCAGCGAATCAGCGATTCTGGGATCTCCGAGCATCTCAAGCATACGGTTTATCTGAATTCTGAGTTTCTCCAGATCTCCTCTCCTCAGATGCCTAACTATCTCCTCGACAGCAGCCTCTTCCACCAGCACAACTACGTCCCTTAGATCGGCCCGCCTGCCCGAGTGGATCTTGAGAGCTATGAGGAGCTCCCTCTCAGGTACCTTGCATCTAACTGACAGCTCTATGCCCGACACTTCCGTCACTATCGAATACCTCCTTACATAGTCGTAACTCCACGAAGCCTCCGTGGCCCTGCAAACCAAGCTTCCGACCAAGAGATCCGCCGTCACCGGTAGGCCATCTATCCTCTTGACGTAGCTCACAAATCTGCCCTCGTAGACCTCGTCGAAGCCAGCCCTTTCCGTACTCCTCTCAAATCCTCTCTCCACGAGGATCTTCGTGAAGGCGTCCAGATCCTCCTCATCGATGACTACATCGAGGTCGACTGAGAACCTGTGCCTCCCAAGGCCGCTGACGGCGTACCCACCAACCACCACGAAATCGAGGCCAGCGTTAGCGAAGCCTCTGATGGTTTTGAGGATCTCGTTCTCCCTCTCGACGAAGAGCGCGGCCATATCAAACCCTTTTAGATGTTCGTCCTAGATTCTCTGTACTTGATGCCTAACCCCAAACTGTACATCTCATCTAACATCTCCAAGGCTGGCTCGTAGCTGTAGATGTTCCTCCTGCAGAACTCGACAGTCTCTTCCAACGGTATGACCTTGAAGCCTTCAACCTCATCGGCTCTAAACGTATCTTCGGGGTATAAGACGTAGAAGGTTCCGAACAAGGTCCTCCTGACCGGCTTGCCGTTCACGTGAAACCTCTTACCCTTGGACTCAAAGAACCTTTCCCATTTTACTAATTCGTCTTTCTTGACCTTCAGGTGGATCGGGTAGAAGGCGAAGAAGCGGTCCACGTTATAACCACCCTTAGTCCAGAAGAAGACGGCGTCAGGGCCCGTGAACGCGTAATCCATCTCAGCCTCTCTGACCAACTCATATGCATCCTTAACGTTGAACTTCTTCTCCAAGTACTCCCTAGGGGAGTTTATCCTGTACCTGCCCCAGCCCACCCTCTCTAACAAGCCCTTCCTGGCCATGTCGTGTAAGACCTTATTCGGGCTAGGACTCAGGAAGGTGGACTTGAACTCGGCTACCGTGAACTCCCTCCTCCAGCTCCACAACACAACCCATAAGTCATAATATGCCATTTTCAGTTATTACCATAGCGGTAATAATATAAATACTTATCGGCACTACCGGAACGCTACCCAGAGCCCTTCGCCCTATGCTAAAGTTAATAATTTGAGCCGGCTTTATCCTTCACGGTTTCAAGAATATGAGCACACAAGCCGAGGATCTATTAAGCTTCTCATCAGCTGTTTTGAAGTCGCGAAGGCCCTCATCGACCTAGCAGGACAGGGCTATAACTGCCTTCTCATACCGTGTAGAGGTGCGTTTTCCGTCTTGACAGGAGCCATCGAAGCGTTGAAGACTGTCGAGGTAGGGACAAAACTCTTAGAGAGATTCTACGCTCCTTACTCGCACCCCGCGCTTGAAGAGGTTCACAGGAAGAA
>QMVZ01000047.1 GCA_003661365.1 Thermoproteota archaeon
AGTTGACGGGGCAAAAAGATACTAAGAAAGGAAAGGGAGCTATTGGGTTTTTCACAAGAGGACTTGTGACTAGAAGCGATCTGTACGAGCATGGCGTGTTGATGGCTCTTGCTAAGTTCTTAGCACCCGAGTGGCCAGAATGAAATGAGAACTTTTTATCAAACTTTTCAGTAATTATCCTTGAGGATAATTTGAGCGTGATTGAGCGTCTTTCCACAGGAGTTAGAAGGCTAGATGAAATGCTGAGCGGAGGAATACCTAAGGGCTTCTTCGTCGCTATTGCAGGAGAGCCTGGTACCGGTAAAACAGTATTAGGCCTTCATTTCTCTTGGCAAGGGGTTAAAGAGGGTGATAGAGTCATTTATGTCACAACCGAAGAATCTAGGGAATCTGTAATCAAGCAAGCCTCACAATTTGGGATGGACTTTGAATCTGCGGTATCTGAGGGGAAGGCAATCGTCATAGACGCGCTCATGGGTTCTGACAGATGGACCCTTACGAGCTTGGACCCAGAGCAACTCGTCCAAAAGGTAATTGAGGCTAAGAAGATCCTGGGCTATGGAAGGGCAAGACTTGTCGTTGACAGTATGAGTGCTTTCTGGCTGGATAGACCAGCAATGGCTAGGAAATACAGCTATTACATGAAGAAGGTTCTCTACAAGTGGGACTTCACCGTCCTAGCAACTACACAATATGCAATTACGACAGCGTCTGCCTTCGGATTTGGGCTAGAGCACATTGCAGATGGGATAATAAGGTTTAGGAGAGCAGTCAGAAATGGTGTCTTGAAAAGATACCTTCTAATTGAGAAGATGAGGCAGACCCCTCACGATCTAAGGATGTACGAGATCAAGATAGTCGATGGAAAAGGCTTGGTAATACTTAGACCTACATCGGAAAGGGTAGAAGATATTGCTCTGCCGAGAAGCGTTACTAGGAGGATAATTAAAGCTAAAAAAAGGGCTGAAGAAGAAATTCCAGATGGAGGCTAGAGTTGAAGCTTTAATCGAGACTTCTTTTTGGAGCACTATATCTCTATTCAATTTCTAAAAGACACTCTGCGTACTGCACGAAGAGCTGACATTTTTATATCCTTGGAGGAAATCCAGATTAGACCCTTATTCCAGAGGTGATGAAAATGCAAGGACTTACTAAGGATACAGACGGATTTATCTCCAAACACATAAACAGAAAGTTTTCTACTAAGATAAGTCTTTTCTTAGTGAATTCTGGGGCCAAAATATCTCCGACTGGCATGACTGTAATAAGCTTCTTCATCTCAATCCTGAGCGCGGTTCTCTTTTGCTTAGACAAGCCTCTCCTTGGAGGGCTTGCTGCTCAGCTCTCAAGCATCTTAGATGGCTGTGACGGAGAGATAGCTAGGCTCACTAATAGCGCATCGAAGAAAGGAGAGATACTCGATTCAATCCTAGATAGGCTGGGCGATGGAGCTATAATCATGGGCATAACAGTGCTTGCCTACGAGTACTCTCACCTTTGGAAAGACTTTCTTTCAGGCATTGATTTCAGGGTTTTAACCATAGTTCTTGGCTTTTTGGCCCTGATGGGATCCTTTAACATAAGTTACTCAGCATCTAAGCTCAAAGAAAGTGCTGGTCTTGAATACAGGAGGATATGGGCAGGAAGAGACATCAGGCTGTTCTTGACGATGATGGCAGGGATCTTCGCGGAATTCCTCCCCAAGTCTTTGCTTCTCTTCCTTCTTCTGATGATACTTCTGACATTCTATGAATTAGCCTACCGACTCCATAAATTGGATTACGTGGAAGAGCTTGTCAAGAGAGGTGAAAAGAAGCTAGTTACTTGAAATTTGTGATACGTACTTGCTTTCTTTTTCTTCTTCTATGTTGATATAGTCTTTTTCTTAGTCTTTTTTCATTAGATTCTCAATTTTTGACAAGGAGTCTTCTACTTCCCTCCAATCCCACTCCTCGAACTTCAGATCTCCTAGTTTTTTCCTAAGTTCCTCGATGAAGATTCCGCTCTTCTTTACCTTATTATACTCCTTGGCCTCATACGGGGGTCCTATCCAGTTTTCTGAAGATCCAGATTCAGTAACTCCGCAAGAGGGGCTCCCACTTATACCAATGACTCCTATTACGTCGTATCCATTCCTTATGTACTCTCTGACAAGATCTCTAATCTCTGAAGCTAATTTCTCACAATAATTCCTAAATCCCGGGTTGTCGAACTGTTCTCTTACAGCCCAAAACCTTCTTAACCCATAATAGCCGGTTTCAGGACAGGGTAGTTGTACAATGCCTATCCCTTCCCTAAGAACCAATTGCAGAAGCTCTTCAACAGGTCCTTTCCTTTTCGCCAACCCCATAACCACTGAATTTTGATTGAGCAAACAATGGGCCAGCAAAATGATTCTTCCAGACCTAGCATCTTTCATCTTAATCCTAAGGGCATTGAGGGTATAGAATAAAGTTCTATCGTATGTACTCTTTTATTAAGTAAGATAATGGACTTTCACCCCAAGGAGAAACGATGCTCACATACGGTGATGTTCTAAGGAAGGTAGTACACTTCTTACTGATAGTCGCTCTTGCGATGCCTCTATACTGGAAGGAGATAGTACAAACAATTTTTCAGAAGCCGTATCCTCCCACGTTAGAGGCTTTTGCGGATCCTGGGGTTATATATGCCACTGTTGTTATAGGTGCAGCGTTTATGAACGCATTTAGGATAAGAAGTCCAATTCCAAGGGAAAAACTACTTGAATTCAGGAAAAAGGCAGCAGAAATAGGTCCTTTCGGAAAGAAAATTGAGGAACTCTTGGAAACAATGGATTCTCTTATCAACACAATGCAACGAGAGTATGAAAGGAGAGCTGGCTATCTAGGTCTTGTCTATGGAACTATCGGGGTCTTCACCGCATATACTCTGTTTGGATATGAGGTCATTTATGGAATAGCTGCGATGGCAACGACTGACATTTTTTCTTCATTAATAGGGATGGCATTTGGGAGGAGGAAAATTCCCTTTTCAAACGGGACGTTAGAAGGGACGCTTGCTGGCTTTTTCTCTTTTTTCATTCCTCTTCTCTTCGTTGAGCCTATTGGACGAGCTTTAGTATTAGCCCTATCTGCTTCTTTCGCTGAGGCTTATGGGGTGGAGGATAACCTTTCAATTCCAGTCTTTGTATCCTTTATTTCTTGGCTTCTAAGAACATTATGAGGTCAGAGGAGCATGAAAACCCGTCTTCTGTTATCATTTCATTATTTCAGCCGACATTAGACTCACTTTTTAATATAAGGCCGTCTGAGGGTTATCAGGTGTACGTTTGAGATCTCTACCACACTTGTTGGTAAGTGGTCGTCAGGCCGAGCCTGAATTTGAACTTGCTACCTCCCTCGCGTATGTTGCCTCTAAAAGAAAAAAAGCTGGTTTTATAAGGAAAAGACCCGTCGAACAACTGGATTTTCTCATTAAAGTCCTGTGGCCTTTAAGAACATTGACTATAGATCGTAGAACCTACTTCTTTGATCCATTAGGTCTATTCTGCACAACACTAGAGATAGAACCTTTGGAGAACATAAGGGAAGCAATGCAAGAGATTTCAGGTCCAATTTTCTCCACTGAAGAGTTTAAAACCAAGCTGGAAAAGGCACAACAACAGATCCCGGATCCAGAGGTACAATACAAAATAGAGGGCTTCGTCCCTGTTTCAATAGCTAAAGACGTTCTTCGAGAACTAATTGAGGAAGGCGAAATACCGGGAATAAAGCTCCAAAGTAGGATAAGTGAAAGGAAATTCTTAGAGAAGGTTAAGGGAGCTACAAAGGTAGTTGATCAATTGAAATGGGAGATCAGTGAAATCAAAGGTTACATAAGCTCGTTAATAGGAATTAAGGACTCGTGGGAGAAGGAGTTAAAGGAAAAAGAGGAACAAATAAAGAGAACTTACGAAACAAGGGTCGAAGATGCAAGACGCTACCTCGGTTCAAAGGCCGAACCAGAGGTTGAAAAGCTTAAGGCTGAAATGGAAAGCGAGATAAGGAAGTTAAAAGAAGCATTAGAAGAACCATTGAAGGTATTAAGTTCTTTACTAGAAAGACTTGAAGCAGCCGTGTATAGAAGAGAGTCCTTTGTGAAAACGTTGGAGAAAAGCGCCCCTGAAGGTCTTGATTTAGAGATCCCATTTATAATAGCTTCTCTTTCGGGGAAGGAGGGAAGAAGATTCATAGTAATTCCGCCTTCAAATGTCTCTAAGGTTGGTATAGGAGGTAAAATTAAGAAAGCATTTGGAGCTATGGTGGTTCCAATCGATGCTAGATCACCACTCTATGAGAGAATGGGGTCCTTATTGGAGGAGGAATTACATAGCAATATAGGATTCTCAGCGCAAATGTCGGAGATGGGAAAAGAAACAAATCTAATCGTTAAATACTCTGACCTGATAATGAGAGGAATCACTAGGCTTAGAGACATGGAAATCCTCGATGAAGATGATGCTACAGAGGTTATGTCAATGGTTTTATAGTTCAAGGAGGTGGCGTGCCCAAAACCACTCTAAGTCTCACCAATTGGTTCCTTCTAACGACTGAAACCTCAATCACGCTACCTGGAGTCTCTTCCCAAAGCTGTCCAATCAGGTCATCCATTCCTTTGACCTCTCTCCCTTTAATTGCAACGATTACGTCGCCCTTCCTTAGACCAGCGCGCCATGCGGGCCCTCCTCTTATTACGTTTACTACAAGAGCACCTCTGCTGACGCTTAGCCCGTAGTGCTTAGCCATCTTAGGATCAATGTCAACTCCGTTTATCCCAAGCCACGGCCTTCTAACAGCGCCAAGCTTTATCAAATCTTCTGCAACTCTTGATACTAAGTTTATTGGAATAGCAAAACCAATTCCCTGTGCATAAGGAATTATTGCCGTGTTCATGCCAACTACCTTGCCATCCAAATCCACAAGCGGACCTCCGCTATTTCCAGGGTTTATGGCAGCATCTGTTTGGATGAGACCTGCAAGAAGAGGTCCTCTTTGAGTTCTTATATGTCTTCCAAGTGCACTGATAACTCCAAATGTGACTGTGGGACCTCCTGCTAGTCCAAAAGAATTGCCTATGGCTATGACGAACTGCCCAACTGAGAGTTTGTCAGAGTCTCCTAGTTCTGCTGGCTCTAAATCCTTCCTCTTTATCTTCATGACAGCAACGTCTGTCCAAGGATCTCTTCCAACGAACCTAGCTTCGACCATGTCTCCATCATGCAGATAGATTTCCGCTCTTCTCGCTTCAGCTAAAACGTGAGCATTGGTAACAACATGTCCTTCTTCATCTATGATAAATCCCGTCCCAACCCCTTTGGCGGGGACAGGAAGGAGAAACACACTTGGTAAGAGACGCGTGGTCGTTATGTTAACTATGCTCCTTGTTAATTTCTCTACGATCTTTGCTACCTGCTCCTGCATTTCACCTAATGTTGTCAACATCTCGTGTGAATCAACTTTAGAGTCCAAAAAAGTTAGCTATCCTGAGTTGTAAGTGCTCCTTGAATGCCAGCCATAAGACAAATCTATATGCTACGATTGTATTCAGACGGAGATGATATCCTCAGACAATCAAATCCTAGAGTATTACTCCAATGAAGAAGTTAGAATAGAGATCGCTGATTTCTGCCGTAAAAGATGGGTCGCTCTATTTGGCAAAGGAGTAGTTAGATACAATGAGAAAGGAGTTCTGTTAAAGATTGAAAAGCCTTCCCAAGTTACCAAGTTATTGGAACATTTTTCTTCCATTAAGCCAAGATCCTTCTATGCTACATCAGCCCAATATCTCAATCTTTCACGGAGAGAAGATATAGAGGACGAAGGAAATCTGATTTCATACACTCCCTACTGGGATATAGACAACGATCCAAAGAAGTGGAGAGCAACTGTAGAAATTGTGCGAGAGATTCTGGACCACCTAGAGAGGGAAGGAATAAGCGATTCGGTGTATGTTATGTGGACAGGAAGAGGTATGCACGTTAATTTGAATCATAGGTCAATTTCTCCAGAGATCGTTAGAAAGTTCGGCGCACTTGATGCAGCTTGGGCTATAGTAGAGTACATTAGAGGGAAAATCACCGGCAAACTTCACGATATAAGAAAAAGGTACGAGGCGTTTGAGCTAAGAGTAGATAACGAAATAAAGCCGAAGAACTTGTTTTCTGTACCGCTAAGCCTACATAGGCGAGTGAATTCGGTGATAATATGTTTGCGCCCTGAAGACATAGATTATTTCAACCCTTCATGGTCAGACCCAAATTCCTTCAAGCATAGCAAGGATTGGAGGAAGTTCTCAGTTGGCGAGGCTAATAGTTTAGTTAGAAAAGCAATTCAGATATATGGAGGCTATCCCTACCCTAGGAGGACAGTTTATCGGAGAAAAGAACCTAGTGTTGAGGATATGATTCGTAGATGGCTGCGAGAAAAATAAATTATAGAAAGGAGGGCTAAATTAGGATTATCGAAATGTCACCCTGGTTATTTGACAATGCTGTGTTCCCAAGCATTTTTGATTTTTCGCACCAAGCTTTTAGCTTTTTAGTGAAATATGGTTCTGATGACCGAGCTTTGCCTAATATTTGGGGAAGAACTCCTGCTCTATTCATTCGGGCCCGGACATCCTATGAGATCTGACAGGATAACTTCTTTCTGGAAGGAGCTTGAAAAAAGTGGCTTATTGAGGGATAGAGAAATAGAGGTTTGCAACCCTGTGATGGCTAAGAGGGAAGATCTTCTTCTGTTTCATGACGAAGAATATGTGAGATTTGTAGAAGAGGCTTCAAGAAGGGGAATTGGCGTTTTGGATTATGGAGATACACCGGCTTTTTCAGGGGTTTTTGAGGCTTCCTGCTATGTTGTTGGCTCCACTTTGCTTGGGTTGGAAAAAGTCATGAGAAAAGATGCGCTCCATGCCTTTAATCCGATGGGAGGGCTCCATCATGCAAGAAAAAATGCCGCTGGAGGCTTTTGTGTCTTCAACGATGTTGCTATTGCAATTTCTAAGGCTTTAAGGGATTATTGTGTTGAGAAGTTGCTGTATGTGGATCTTGATGCACATCACGGGGACGGGGTTCTGTACGGCTTTTATGATGATCCAAGAGTCTACATAGCCGATGTACATGAGAGTGGTCGATTTCTTTATCCTGGAACTGGGTTCAGGGAAGAGAAGGGGAAAGGTAAAGCGGAAGGGACAAAACTAAATATCCCACTTAATCCTGGAGATGGAGATGAAGAGCTGCTTCTTGCAATAGAAGAAGTGAGATCCTTTGCAAGGAAGGTCAAACCCGACATCATAATAATTCAATGCGGTGCAGATGGGCTTTCAAGCGATCCACTAACACATCTCAGGTATTCTCACGAGGGCCATCGTCTAGCAGTTCAAGCAATTCATGAGCTAGCCCATGAACTTTGCGAAGGCAGGCTTGTGGCTACAGGAGGAGGAGGATACAATAGGAAGGACACAGCGATAGCCTGGGTAAACGTTGTTGATGTACTAAGTTCTTGTAAATGAATTTTATCTCTTTTTCCTTAGAATGAGCAAAGACAACGCAATAAGGCCAGCTAACAAAATCAAAACAACCAAGTAATTACTTTTCCACCTGCCAACTAAATTCTTGGCTTGAATTAATTCTCTCAGTCCAATTGTCATGTTCGCAGCCCAATCGGCTGGATTGTCAGATTTGTTTGCTTTTTCAAGAGCAGTAATGGCTTTATCAATGTGTTCCTTTATCTCCATGTCTTCTGAAGTCTTCATCGAAGATACATCCTCTTTAACTTCTTCAAACAGAGGTTCCATCTGCTCCTTAACTGAATTTGCTAGTTGGATTCCTTTTTCTGCATGTTCAAGGGCCGATTCATCGTGTCCAGTCAGAAGGGCGGCCATTCCTTGCTCATATTCATCTCGTATAGGTAGTAGATTTGGTTCATCAATCTTTATTCCGATCTCCTTCGATAGATTCACCAAGCCCCTTACTTCATTTAAGAACCTATCTATAACATCCAGCTTCTCTCTAGCCTCCTCTGAATATGATTTTAGCACTGTAAAGTTCAATATCTTCGATTCCTGAGGTACTTGTCCGCTTGCGATGACAAGAGTGATATTATGATGCCCCAGAGAGTAATTCTCTGGAATCTTCCAAAACAACCTCGCCCTAATTCCGGAAGGAACACCATATGATACGAAGAGAAGGGGATATGGCTCCTTGATTCCACTGTAGATATTTGCCGGTACGATGCCTCCCACCACCTCGTCAAGGTCGTTTATCAATAAAGCGTGTATTGATGGAGTATAATATCCTCCAACATTCCCTAGGTCAACCCATACCTCAAAGAAATCACTCCTTCTCACTTCAATTGTGTAATTATACACATCCCAGTAAAGCATTGGCGGACCTTGCCCTATAGAATACCCTACAGACAAAAGGTACATGTCATGACCGAACTCTCTCTCGTCCTTTGGGTCAGGAGATCTGACAAATCCACGAGCCCATCTTCCACCTACTTTTGCAGAGTAATACACCAAAGCAACATATCCATGCCACCCTGGCTCAACATCAGGGATCGTAAAGTTGAGTGTGCCGACAATCGTAGGCTCGTACTGGCTCACAGAGGCATTCAGGCCAATTAGGCTGATAGATTGGTTCTCCTCCATCCAATCAAAGTGGAGAAAAACAGCATCGATAAATATAGGCACTTCTACCCATGATAAAATCCAGATCTTGACGTTTCCAGTTGAATTCGGCTCATAATATGCTTTATCAAACTGAAATCCTACAGCAAAGGGATTTCTCGTTTTTTCTTGAGAATTAACCGACACGACAGTACTTGAGAGCAATATTACTATCATGACTAGTGTTGTAGCCTTGCTCATATTGATCTCAATCAATCATAAGGTACCCAAAAAAAGATTCGCAGTACAATGTTAAGGGTACCCTGCATGACATATGAAGGTTCCGGAAACAAAAAAGAAAAGGAAGTAAACATTGAATCTTTGAGAGGAAGTGTAAGAGAGGTTCTTTCTTATGCATCTCTTGTCTTGTCAAGATCTGCCTTAAATCCTTTTGTCTTAACAAGAATAGAGAGCGAAATAGGCCTAAGCATGGAAGCTATAAGATCAATTCTCTTGAAGATCGATGATCTTATGACTATCGTCTCTAAGGAAGGTTTTACGTTTGAAAAAATTAGTATGGAAGATATTTCGTCTTGGCTTCCAATTTTAAAAAGATTTCAGATAGTGTTAGAGAATCTACCTTCCGCTCTCGGGCCTTATGGGGATTTCGAGATCTTCAATCTCTCCTTAAGGGCAAAGAAAAACCTATCAGATGTCGTAGGTTTCCTAGAAGATCTTCTCAAAAGAAGCAAGGGAATTCATTAGGCACCAAATCTCCTACTTCTCCTTTGGTAATCCCTAATGGCCCTAAGAAAATCTATTTTCCTGAAAGCTGGCAAATAGGCTTCGCAAAAGTAAAGTTCTGAGTACGCTATGTGCCAAAGGAGGAAATTGCTTATTCTCTCCTCTCCCGAAGTTCTTATGATTAAATCAGGATCTGGGAGGTCTTTTAGATATAAATGGGACCTGAATGCCTCTTCATCAATATCCTCCGGTTTCATTTCCCCTTCTTTGACTTTCTCAGCTATCCTTCTAACAGCATCCAAGATCTCAGTTCTTCCTCCGTAGGCAATTGCTAGGTTGATTGTTTTTGGTCCGAAATTTGCGGTTTTGCGTTCTAACTCCTTAGCAAGTCTTCTCAAATCCTCAGGTAGTAGCTCTAACCTACCAATGATTCTTACGCTAACACCTCTGCGTTTGAATTCATCTAGACTGGAAAGCGCTTCCTCAAGTTGGCTTTTTATCACGTTTAGAATAATTTGTACCTGATCTCTTGGCCTCCTAAAGTTCTCAGTGCTAAAGGAGTAAAGGGTTATGTGTTGAATGCCAAGTTCTTCGCACCAGTCTAAGATCTGTCTCACTTTGTTGGCTCCTAGCATGTATCCTTTCTCGATTGGGAGGTTCTTTATTCTTGCAAAACGCCTGTTTCCATCAAGTATGATGGCTACATGTTTGGGAATTGGACCTTTTCGCACCCTTCTCTCTAGATACCTTTGATATACTGGTATCTGTATCGAAG
>QMVZ01000048.1 GCA_003661365.1 Thermoproteota archaeon
GAATTAGCAACTCCAACCTTCCTTACATCAAGTGTCTTCAAGGTCCATCAACAATGACAAGATTAAATTCAAAAGCCTGAACTCAAAGAATGTTATGCCACATAAAAGGGGTAACGATTATGAGCCATACTTCAGAATAGGTAAAACGCTTGAGAAGCTATTATTCGAGGAATCCAAGAAAATTCGCCCAGGGGACAAACTAATAGATATCTGTGAGAGGATCGAAAACAGGATAATAGACCAAGGACTTTTCCCTGCTTTCCCAGTTAACATTTCGATTAACGAAATAGCAGCTCACTACACAGCTCGCCCTGATGACCTCACAGAAATACCTGAAAACTCACTAGTTAAGCTTGATGTAGGGATAAGGGATGAAGGCTACATAGTTGATGCAGCCAGGACTTTAGTGTTTAATGATGGACTCAAAAAACTTGCAGACGCCGCATTATCCTGCCTAGATGCCGCAAAGCGGGTTATGAAACCCGGAATAAATCTTCAAGTAGTTGGGCAAACGATATATGATGAAGCTAAGAGATTGGGCTTCAAAACAATAGCAAATCTCTCAGGCCACAAAATAGGTCGCTATAAACTACATGCTGGTGTAGGAGTTCCCAATGTCCCGGTTCCTGTCGACTATAAGCTGAAAGTTGGGGATATATTTGCAGTAGAGCCTTTTTTAACATTCTCTGAAGCTCCTGGAATGGCTAAACCATCAAAAGAGGCCTATATATTTTCTTTTAGGAAGAAAATACGTTCTTTGAATAAAACTCAAGAGAAGATAATCTTGCTCGCAGAGAACAGGTTTAAAAAGCTTCCTTTTGCAGAAAGATGGTTAATTAAACCCCTTGGTCGGAGGGTAAAAGAGGAACTCACATTTCTAACCAAAAAAGGTGCCTTGATATCATATCCTGTGCTCATTGAGGCCAAAGGAGGAATAGTTTCTCAAGAAGAGGATACCTTCTTAATAACTGAGGATGGAGCTCTTCCTCTCACAAGAGCGTGATGTTATCTAAGAGCCCTTTCCCATTTCATCCTGTAGTTAAGTATCTGAGAACCCCTCACTACGCTGATAACCAGTGTCTTGTTGACACTAGTAGCTACTCTACCAACTCTTAACAAGTTGACAGGGGTAATAAGCTCCTCTGGATAGCTTACTACGCACAAGTAAGGAGCATGATCTATTCCCGGACCCTTTTCATATATCAAATAATGTCCTCCATATTTAGCAGCAGAAGACTTTACCACATAACCAAGGTCCCTCCAGAAAGAGTAAGTTATTATCCTTGCGTCAGCCTTGGACCTGAACTTTCTAACAACGTCCAGAACTTCCTCCTGCGAGAGGTCCCTTCCCTTAGAATCCCGGATCCTTAGAACTCCTTTCCTATTTAGATAGACAGCCTCCACGAGGGATAGCTGCAATGGAAGTCTGTACTCTTTGTTCGGCTTTGGCTTTCTAACTCCCATGGGATGTCCCCAAAAACCATTCAAGTAGAATTTTGAAGCAATTTCTGGATCCCAGATGACAACTCTGTCGTGTATAAGAATTCCCTCTGCTTCTGGAAGGAGATCTAGCTCAAAGTCTCTTATCTTGTTAGGCATAAAGTTTTCAGCGTAATAATAAGTTATATCCGATTCTGTGCCCACGATAGCCAACAATAACCTTTTCCTCAGCCTACCAGCGTGGAGTACAGCCTTAAGGACTTCATTTTGCTTGATTAATTCGTCCTCTGACATGGGTAACACCAAGACATTCGCAGCTTTTGAGCCTATTTTGGCTCCTGGAGGATATAGACGCAAGAAAGGAGTCTTAGGTTCATATCTGACTAATCTGCCCCTTCTTCTGAGATCTTGGAAGACCAGAAATCTTAGGAAGTCTTCTGGCCTTTTCTCGCTGAGAGTCCTCAGTAGAGGATCTACTCCCTTTCCCTTACTTCCAAATAGCTCTAACTTATCAGCCCATGCTAAATAGGCTGCCTCCACGAGACTTAGCTTAAAAGAACGCTCGTCTTCGAACCCATATCCTTTTAACCTAAGCTGCTCCAAGATTTCTTGATCTGCGGATACCTCTACCCACTCTCCTTTCAAATGGCCGATTATTTTCAGTGGTGCTTCTCCCATCGGGAAGATATCCGCGACTTTGTTTAATATAGTTGGGGTCTTCTTAAGGGATCCTTTTTGCTATGCCTAGAGCTTCAAATAACGTATTCATAATGATGTTAGCAAAATCTTCGTTTATTTCCGGTTTAGTTCCTGATCTAACGTGTTTAACAGCATACTCAAGTTCGACAAGGAGGGGCTCCCTCCACCTAGGTCTCTTGATACGAGACTCCTCACCTTTATCGATACCAACTTCCTGGCTCATGTAGTTAAGCCAAATACTTCCGTCAGAAGCAGTAACTCTAACGCTTCTCACTCCTATGGGTGTTAACCAGTTAGATTCTATTATACCCACGGTGCTTCCATATCTCAGAATCAGGATTGAAATATCCTCGTTCTCATTATTGAGCATTTGACTGATGAAACAAGATATTGGGACTGGCTTCTCCCCTACGAGGTAAGTTTGCGCATATAGCTCGTGAAGTCCAAGATCTAACGTAACCCCTACCTCCCACTTCAGGCTCCTTTTCGGAAACCTCCCAATCCTCTTGGAGGAGAGAGTAAAAAGATCACCTAACTCACCAGAATCTACGATTTCCTTCATCAATCTATAAGCTGGGTTAAATAGCTCGATGAATCCTGGTACGAAAATTAGGTCTCTTTTCTTAATTTTTGAAAAAAGATTCTTCCAATCTGACATTTTTGTTGCCAATGGTTTTTCTAGGAGGATATTTACATCATGTTCAGCTACTTCAATGGCCGTTTTGGCTAAATACTGCGGAGTAACAGCTATGCTAACAAGATCCAATTCTTCGTTCCTTAACATGTCTTCTGCAGTCTTATAGAATGATGTCCCGTACATTGATGCAAGTCTTTTTGCCCTGTCTATGTTGAGATCAGCCACGCTTTTCAGCTCTACACCCGGTATCTCCCTATATACTCGAGCATGAGCCTCCCCAAACCATCCACAGCCGATTATGCCAGTCTTGATAGGTCTCACTGCTGTTACCTCCAACCATCACAGGGGTAAGATAAATGAAATATAAGAAGACAAATAGGATTTGTTGAATGTAAATTGAATAAAGTGACGGGCTATCTAAGGCTTTTAAGGCCAAAAAATGCATTGATGTCAGCTATTGGGGCAACCATTGGATGGTTAACAGGCGATCATGGTGATTTAGTGAGGTATCTTATAACTGCAATAGTTCCTCCTTTAGTGTTGATGGGAGGAAACGCCATAAACGATTTCTTTGATTTCGAGATTGATGCAATAAACAAGCCCTTCAGACCAATACCTCAAGGAATAATTACGAGGAGAGAGGCTTTCCTATCTTATCTCCTTTTGTCTTTTATTGGTGTGATGTTAGCCTTTTCGTTAGGATGGATTCCCTTTATTATAGCGCTGCTGTTTGTTCTTGCCTGGTACTTCTATGCAAGAAACCTAAAGGCCAAAGGTCTTGTTGGAAACATCGTTGTGAGCACTGGTGTGGGCTTTACAATAATCTTTGGTTATATATCCGCCCATGGGGGATCTATTTTGTTACCTATAACCTTAGCATTAATAGCTTTTTCAGCCAACTTAGCAAGAGAAATAGTCAAAACCGTTGAAGACTTGCCAGGAGACAAGAAAGCTGGACTTTCCACGGTTCCAATTAAATTTGGAATGAAGAAGACGAAAACCTTGATAAAAGGGCTAATCGCCTTAACCTGTTTACTTGCGTTTGTACCACTTTTCTTGAGATTAATGGGTTCGCTTTATCTGATCTTCTCACTAGCCTCAGTTTCAATCCTTCTCTACATCTTCTTCCAAACAGACAACCTATCTTCCGAAAATGCAGGAATTTTTAGCAAATTTCTCAAGCTAGCTATGGCTCTAGGACTATTTGGTATGTTGCTAGACTTAATGATATTTAGATAGAAGCTTTTTCAAAAGAGATCTTCTCTCCAATACCCCTAGAAGATGCGTTCTATGATCTACAACAGGTATTGCTGGAAGTCTGACTTCAACTACTGTTTGAATTATCTTATCTAAGTTCTCAGAGGCTTTCACGGTTGGAGGATTTTCAAGCATAATATCCTCAACTATAATCCTTCTTACAACGCTATCCATAATTCTTGATGGGAAGTTCTCCCTTACTTGATAAAATGTCTTTGCAAGAGCCATTTCAGTAACTAGGCCGAGAAGCCTTTCTCCGCTACAAACAGGAAGGAGTCTAGACCGGGTTTCAAGCATGACGGTCCTAGCATGAACAATTCTTTGCCCTGGATTTATTCTAGGATACTTTGGATTCATTAATTTGTTTGCTGTAGTCTCGTTCTCACCTTCCAATAGCTTGATGAGATCTGTCTCTGTAACTACTCCTACAACCTCTGAGTCTTTTATCACAGGGATTATTTCGACGCCCTGAGAAATCATAATATCCGCTGCTTTGCTGGCGTCCTCATCCTGTTCTATGGTAATGGGTGGTTCTGTCATTAGAGCGCTTACATAGATCCTCCTCGCTTGGATCTTTTGAAATCTGTAGGATCCCAGACCATCCATTATTTCTCTAGCTGTTAGAATGCCAACAAGCCCCCTTTCCTTATTCAACACGAGAAGGTGAGTGACATCTTTTTTATCCATAAGTTCGAGGGCGACTTCAACGATCTCATCTTTACTTATGGCAACCCCGGGTTTACTCATTATATCTTTAACCAGAACTCTTTTCTTTTGCAATTATTATCCCTTTAATAATGTCCGTCTTAGTAATTAAACCTTCTAACTTCTCTCCATCAGAAGAGACTGGGAAACCGCTAAAGCCGAATTCAAGCATCATGCGAGCTGCTTTTGCTGCATCGTCCTTCGGCTTAACGGTGACAACAGGGCTTTTCATGATCTTTCCTACTGTTTTGGCCTTAACTCCCTTAACCTCTCTACCGGCCAGGGTTTCTATGACAATCCTCTTCCTAGACCAGATGGCTCCCACATAGGCAAGATCTGTCTCTGTAACTATTCCTAGTATTCTTCTTGCAGAATCCGTCACTATTAGTCGTTTAACCCCTTTCTTCATCATTAATTTAGCGGCCTTCTTCACGTTGTCACTTTCCTTTACCGTTATCAAATCTCTTTTCATCAAATCCTTAACGCTGAAGATTCCTCTCATTTTATCCGCGAAAAACCTGATCAAATCCGTCTTAGTCAATAAACCTACCAACGAATTCGAGCTTACAACCGGTAAACCGCTAATCCCAAGCTCAATCATTAATTTAGCTGCCTCATATAAGCTTGTATCAGGTGTTATCGTAACCGGATTCTTCGTCATGTGAGTCCCAACTAGTGAATTTTCAAGGGACCTCCATTTCCATGGAGCCCTTCTTCCAGATAGGATTCTAACTATGTCCCTAAGGGTGAGAATACCAACGAGCCTACCATCCCTATCAACAACCAATAATCTTTTCACTCCTCTCTCTAACATGAGATTTCTGGCATGAGAGATCGTGTCATTTGGATATATGGTTATTACCTCTGTAACCATGTAATCTCTAGCTCTATCCAACATCCTCCCCCCTAAATAAGACTTAAAGCTCCTCTTGGAGATCTAGCCAACCTTAGCCTTTCAGAGAGAATGAACCAAATGTGAGGAGCTTCTCTCAATATATCTTTCATAGAAATGATTCCTATGGGTTTGCCCGAATTATCAACCACAATTAGCCTTCTAATGTCGTACTCAGTCATCATTTTGGCTGCCTTGAATATGTCAGCATCCCCGCTGATTGTGATCAGATCCTTAGTCATGATTTCCTCTGCGCTTACGTCTTTGGGAAGTCTATCTCTTATCTTGGCCACGCATCTCTTAATAATATCTCTCTCTGTTATTATTCCGACGATTTTTTCTCCAGCTCTTACAAGAACAGAACCTATTCCATGTTTATCCATGATTTCTGCTACATCAGCTACGCTGACAGAATGTTCTACGCTAATGATGTTTGGGGTCATAACTTCCGACACTCTTATCTTCAAATCTTCAAGTTCATCCTCAGGCTCAGGCACTAAGGCCATACGTTCACCTCCTCAATATTCTAAACCTTCCCGGGGGGAGGGCCTTCATGATTTCATCAAGATCAAGATATAAAGACATACTTGTTACTTTTTTTAACTCATTCTCAAGCACTTCCTTTATCATTTTTGCCGTTTCTAACTTCTCCTTCTCCCCTGGAATCACATGGATCTTTGCTTTCATTTCAGCCGATGCCTCAACAGGACAGGAAGTAACTCTAGGTTCTCCATCTATCTCCCAAATACCGATAGCAAGCTCTAATTTTCCCCTTAAATAAGTTCTCTTTCCTCTTATGTAAAAAGATCCCTTTGGAATGTACATTTTTGGAGGTGCATGGGTTAGAACCTGCTTTCCTTTAACATAATATACATCTGCATAACTTAGACCCTCTCTCCATGCTCTGGAGAAGGAAGCAGCATAATCCGCTGCCTGTGATAGCGTTTCATCTCCAACAGCCCTCCCATCAGTCTTAACTAGGACAACCGCTCCACCTGGTTGCTCTACATGGAAGAAGAGGTCATCGTCCTCCATGTACCGTCTAACCAGCTCTCTATTAGTAGACCTGTCCTTCCCTGCTATGACTAAGAAGCCCTCTGTAGAAAAGAACCATCTAAATCTCTCAAACCACTTCTTTTTCCTCCTAATCTTTGGTCCTTTTGATATATGTAGTATTTCGGCCTGGCTCTTCATATCCAGTAGTCTCTTTTCCAAGACTTTCAACATCTCTTTACCTCTAACTAACTTTAAGCTGAGTTTTTTCGCCCTAGCATAATAATTGGAGGCATTTTCTGAGGCTGTCTTCATGAAATCTACGCTAATGGGGATTCCTCCTATTACAATCGTGGCAAGATGCTTAGATCTATCGACATCAATTATTCTCTCATCTTGAATTCCTTTGCGTACCATCTCAATGAGACCCTGAACCTCATAGAGGTTTGAAAAGAGCAACTCTCCTTTTTGTCTTAGCTCAGATAACTCTTCCTCATACCTATTGAGTAAATCTTTTTGCTGCTTTAACTCTATTTCTAGGGCTCTAGCTCTTTTTTCCAATTCTAATAAGGCTTTGTCCTTTACAGATCTTGTTATTATGGGTGAAAAGTACTCTTCCAAAAGATCTAGAAGGGATTCAACTGGTTTTACCTCGTACTTGACCTTTAAGGAATTCAAAGGAAAAGCAGAGAAATTTACCATCTCCCCTTCTGAAAGATAAATGACGGGATCTGGCTTATCCTTGAGCCTCTTAGCTAACCACACTACAGCATTTCCAAGCGAGCGCCTCTGATCCTGAGAAAGATCTCTTACCTTTAGATTGGCCTTTAATCCGCTTTTTAATAGCACTTCATCAATATAGGGAGGGCCCACACCTATTTCTAATAGGAATCTCCATAACTCCAATACCTCGCGTTGTTGCAAAATAGAAAGCAGGCCCTCTTCGTCCTCTATCTTATTAATCGAGGGAATATCGCTCGGCTTGGGGGGAGGCTTATAAATCTCATGCCTTTTTAGCACCCTGTCCCTAACTTTAATGGTTCTAGCTACCTGAAGGATCTTCCAATCCTCGTCTGTCAGGATCAGATTTCCTTTTCCAAAAAGCTCCACCACTAACTTTCCGGAGTAAGCCCCTTCATAATCAAAAACTAACAATCGTTCCATATCAGGTTGCTCTACATCTACTATCCTAGCATTTCCCAGCCTCTTTCTAAGTCCCATCGCTAACCCTGAAGGATATTGCGGTTTTGGCCATTCGCGTTTGCTTAAGAAAAGACAATTTCTGGTTGCCAAGATGAGTTCCCTTCTTCCGTTCAGTTCAGGCCAGATAGTTAATGAAAACACGTCACGACTCAACTGATAGGCTTTTTTAATTCTCCTACCCTTCAGTTGCTCCAACTCCTTTGTTAAATAATGTAGCTCAATGCTAGCCATGTTTTCCCTTGCTTTCATCGGGAATACCTACCACTTGATTTTTTAAGGACTGAGTTTACCGGTTCTAATTCGAGGAGAATTGGGCCTAAAAACTATGGTCTTTTACACTAAAATCGCTGTTAGTCTCATAGCTGGACTCTTAGCTGGTATTTTGGGGATAAGTGGTGTAGCTGGTATAGCATTCTTTATCTTCATGTTTTTCCTCTCGACTGCTATCCTTCTCACTCTGAAAAGGGAAGTAATCTTTAACCTAGGATTCTATAAGACTTATAGGGAGGGAATAGGCTCCTCACTAATTGCTTTCATTTTAACTTGGAGTATAGCGACTAGTCTAATGCTTGGTCAGCCAACAATCTATGTTGCGGACTCGTCAATTGGTCCCCATCCCGTATCTTTTCCCAATGGAACAGAGGTTCCACCAGCCCTAAAACCTCTGAATTCTACTTTTAACGCAATATATGTGATAAAATTGAGCGAGAATAAAACCTGGAAAGTGATGTTGGGAGTTTACTCCCAATACAACGATGAAACCGCCTTAAATCTGCCAAAATGCGATTTAATTTACCAAAAGGCAGAGAGTACAGTCAAACTTACTACAACAATAGATCCAGAAGAATTAGATCAGATCAAATCGAGATGGAGCATCAAATTCTCTAAGGAAGATGAGGGTGTTTTCATAATCTATGAGGGAACGAGAGAGCTCCTTGAAGAAGGTAAAACTATAGACATAGAACTGAAAGAAGCGGACTCTACTTATCTTATACATATTCTTTATTCCGCAAATCAAATAAGATTGGAGACTGAGCCATTGAAAATGGAGAACAATAGCTTAAACATGACCAGGACTCCCTTTAGCGACACCATATCCTATGTATGTTTGGATCGAGGCTTCATTTATGCATTTGAATGCCCTCTCTACACTTATAGGTCAATTGGATTTGGTGAAGAGTACTTAGTACTCGAGAGACCCCCGTAGATTTACTGGGTGAGATCTATGAGCTACGAATATGTAGAGTTCGGCGGCGATGTGAGTTTTATTGCAAGAGGAAGAAGCCTAAATGAACTATTCCGCCAAGCTGCTCTTGCTATGTATGAGATCATGGTGGATGTCGAAAAAGTGGATAAAGTTGAGGAGATAGTGTTAGAACTGAGATCCCCAGATCTATCTTTGTTGCTACACGATTGGTTAGGTGAGTTGCTTTTCATTACGGACACAAAACGTCTTGTGTTCTCAGATTTTTTAGTTAACATAACTAAAGAGAACTCAGAATACTCCTTGAAGGGAAAAGCCTTTGGAGAAATGCTAAATTTATCAAAACACAATCCAAAAACAGAAATAAAGGCAGTAACCTATCATTCCTTGAGAGTCCAAAGATCTGGGGACCTTTGGGAAGGAACTGTGGTTCTGGACCTTTGAGGGAGAAAGGTTAATAATCGTGACCATCAAATCGGTTGAATCCGGTTGATGATAGAGTCGATAAAGGTGGCCGAAATTGCCAAAGAGACATGCGCCAAGACATGGTTCATTAGCTTACTACCCTAGGAAGAGAGCAAAGACTCAGAAGGCAGTCTTCAGATCTTATAAGATAAAAGCTGAAAAGCCCACAATAGCGGCATTTGCAGGCTACAAAGCTGGCATGACCCATGTCATAATGGTAGATGATAGGCCAGGGACACTTAC
>QMVZ01000049.1 GCA_003661365.1 Thermoproteota archaeon
TCAAACTCCTGAGTCTTCCAGCGTGTAAGTATAACCGGCTGCTCTCCTAACATGGCATATCTTATGCCAGCTTCTTCTAGGGCCTGTTTAACCTTCTCTATGAGTTCACCCAATCTTCTCTCCAATGTTAAATAACAAGCTGTGGTTAAAAGCTTGACTACCGAGACCTGTCTGCATGACCATCGGCGGCCATGCAATACAATATTTTAGATCTTAACTGAACATGTTGATTGAAGGTGTTAGTAATGGGATGGCGCTTGGAACCCATGTTTTTTTGGATTATTAGGTCTGTTAATTATTGGCTGACTGAGATAATCTTTTTGGGGATTGCAATGAGCTTTTTCAAGGTATTTGGCAAGAAAGAAGAAAAGGAGGAAGGAGAAGTGGTAACCAAAAAACTAAGGCCATCCCTTGATACAAACTTGGCGATAGAATTTGTCAGGAAAAACGGTAATCAGGAGCAGAAGGAGAGGCTTGAATGTATCTTAACTGGAAAAAAGGCCAGCGATGAGAGATTGACCTCCTTCCTAGAGATTCAGAATCCTGATGGTGGTTTCCCTTATGGTTTCCAAAAGGGAAGACCAAGTAGTATTATGGATACTCTTTTGGCATTGGTAAGATTAGAAGATTACAACGCTCTCGATCATGAGAGCGTGGATAGAATAACTCGTTTCCTCTTTTCAATTCAAAATAGCGATGGCAGCTGGGAGGAATCAGCCATCATAGAGCAGTTCAATCCTCCTTCTTGGATGAAGCCTGGAGATCTGAAAGCGAGAGTTTTGACCACAGCATATACCTCTTTCTGGCTTGCAAAGCTCAACTACCTAGATAGAGATGAATTACATGAAGCAATGGACTTCCTAATGAGATTCGTTCACCCGGATGGCCACTTTTATGGATTCCTTCATACAAATTGGATAGGGGCTTCTTTCTTAGCTATGATGCTTGGAAAGGATCACTGGGCAGTGAGGGGAGCACTATCCTACCTCAGAGACGTACCAGTAGATTCTTGGGTTCCATCTCAGCTTGGATGGTTGCTTTGGAGCCTTACAAGTGCTGGATTTAGCGCAAGAGATCCCGAGATTAAATACTTCCTCTCGATTCTCAACAGGAAACAGTGGGAAGACGGCTCGTTTGAGTCAGAAGACAAAGGCATGGAAGTAGAAACCACGATCGAAATCATTAAAGCTTTGAAATTTCTTGGTTTAATTGAAAAGGCTTAAATTTCAACTATTTCCGCTTCTAAATTCTCCAGATCAACTAATGCAATAGTTTTTCTTTTTGTTAATTTCCCACATGCTTCTCCAGGGTTAACCAGGAGAGATTTCCTCCTTTCTACAATAGGTGAGTGAGTGTGGCCAAACATAACAAGGTCATATTCTCCACTATCCGCCAAAATCCTTGCAACCTTCTCTGTGAGGGATAAACTTCCAAATCCATGGAATGCGAGAAGTCTTCTACCTGATAGAGTCAATTCTACAGGAGCAGTGTGAACTCTTAATCCAAGCTCAATACCTAACTTCGCAACAAGAGCCTCTCCTTCATTATTGCCCCAGAGAAGATCTACTCTGCTCTCCCATTTTGCTAGCTCTCTGAGAGCAAACGGAGAAACTAAATCTCCTAAGTGAAAGATGGACTCAACTTTTTCCCTTGAGAAAACTTCTAAAGCTGATTTAATGGAATTTAGATCGTCATGGGTGTCTGATATTACGCCTATCATCTTGTTTCCCTCCTTCCTGCTCTAAACTTATGGGTGCTAATGGAGGCATCTCTCTTTTATGCTGACTCCTTTCATACATCCTCAAAACCATAAGAACCTTGTCTTTGCTAAGTCCCGTCTGTTTAGAAGCCTCCATTGCAGAGAGATTAAGGTCAAAGAGTGCATGTAAGATGAGATCGATCTCTTCATAGGAAATACCTAACTCCCTTTCAGCCAGATGACCCTTCCAGAGCCTTGGAGAACTTGGCTTTCGGGCTATCTTCTCAGGTATGCCAAGATAAAGACCTAGCTGTCTGACTTGTGTCTTAAACAGCCTCCCGATAGGCAAGAAATCGACTCCACCATCTCCGTATTTGGTGAAATAACCTATTAGAAGCTCGCTTCTGTCTCCAGAGCCAGCCACTAGGTAATTTAACGAGTTAGCGTAGTAGTAAAGTATCGTCATCCTTATCCTGGGCTTAAGATTACCTTCTGCCAGTACATCTTTTGCTTTGGGCAGGAGATCTAAGTACCTTTTAACTATCGTAGAGATCTCAATCTCTTCCCATCTTATGCCAAGCAGATTTACTAACTCTCTAGCATCATCTAGGTCTTCCTTTGGTGTGACACCTTCTTCCGGTAATAATAGGCCTAGAACATTGTTTCTCCCCAGTGCTCGAACCATAAGGGCTGCTGTAGTGCTGGAGTCCACTCCACCACTTATTCCAATAACTACGCCCTTGGCTCCAGCCTTTCTGATGAACTCCTTGGTGAATTCACAGATGGACTCGGTAACTTTCTTAGAATCTATTTTAAGGGAATCTAATGTTAGCATCATTGAAATGCCTAGGACGATGTTAAAAATACATCACTCACATGGTATGAAGACTGGATTTGTGGGCTTGAACCTTATCTTGGGGCCCGGTCTTTCCTTCCAAAGAACCTCTACTTCCTTGCCATCTATAACTACTATTAGTCTGTATCCAAGTCTGGAGAATGAGATGGCCTTTACCTCTCCTTCAAACCCTTTATCAGAGGGCTCAACCTCTTCCGGGTAAAAGGCAAGCAGAATTTCGTCTTCCTTTCTGTCAAACTCTAAAACTTGTTCCCCAATTTTATACTTGAATGAGCCGACTTTCTTCAATCTAAGGACATTTGCACCAAGAAATCTTGCTGCAAACTCGCTTCTAGGATCTCTAACTACTTTCTCAGACGGTCCATCTCTAATGATCCTTCCATCCCTCATTATTGCAAGCTTGTCTGCTATGGCTAATGCTTCCGCCTGATCGTGTGTGACGTGTATAGCTGTAAAGCCCCATTCGTCGTGAAGCCTTCTGACCTCCCAAAGCAATTGTTCCCTTAGCCTTGCGTCAAGGGCTCCAAATGGTTCGTCCAATAACAATATTGAAGGGTTTGGGGCTAACGCCCTTGCTAAAGCCACTCTTTGCTGTTGACCTCCGGAAAGCTGGTGGGGATATCTTCTCTCAAGACCTTCTAATCTAAGGAGCCTTATTAGGTTCATTGCACGCTCTTTTGCCTCTTCAGCTCCGTATCCTCTAGCAATAAGCCCAAAAGCGACGTTATCTAAAACAGTAAGATGGGGAAAAAGGGCTAAATCTTGGAAAACCATCCCGATGTTCCTATCCTTGGGTGGGAGGTCAGTTATATCTCTGCCATCAAATAAAACCCTCCCAGAGTCGGGAACCTCAAGACCAGCTATTATCCTCAACAATGTTGTCTTTCCGCAACCACTAGGTCCAACAACTGCTGTTATGCTCCCATCTGGAACCGTTAGGCTAACTTCATCAAGCGCAAGGGTCGTCCCAAACCTCTTCGTCACGCCAATTAGCCTAACCTCGACCATGGCTCATCTCCTGGTCCATTTCATTCTTTTCTCTACTAATCCTTGGAGTCCCAGTAAAGTCCAAGTCAAAAGACAGACGAGAACGGATATTGCTGTTGCTTCTTGAAATCTCCTCACACCAGAATACTTTAGAGCTGCAACAGTTAAAGTCTGAGTTTCTGGCGTAGAGAGGAGGGCTACTGCAGAAGTCTCAGAAATCGACATGGCAAACGCATAAAAACCTCCTACTAGTATGGAGGGCAGGATCAGCGGTAAAAGTACCTTAAACGTAGCATCCAATCTATCTAACCCCAGAGTCTCTGCAGCTTCCAAAAATACTGGATCTATAGCGGAAGCTCCCGCCTCTAGGCTTCTAAAAGTGAAAGGAGCTGAAATGAGGAAATGACTGGAAGTTATGAGGATCCAACCTGGAATTTGGAACTTACTTCCAATGGAATAAAGGCCAAGAGCCAAGCTTATAGAGGAGGTTCCCAATGGAAGAAGCGATATCAGCATTCCAAGATTCTTTATCCTTGGGACAGAAGATATTAGAAGGCTAGCCATAACTAAAGTAATTAGTGAAGTCATTGTAGCAAAGAAAAGGCTATTTATCAGAGAGTTTAAGGGAGAGGATCCCAAAGAGGGATCAAAGCCAGGCGAGAGAACCTTAAAGTATATCCTAGGGGAAAACTCATCTGTCAAGGGATTGAAAAGAGACCTGTATGCTAGGTACGTGACAGGATATAAGGCTAGGCAAGCCATGATGCAGTAATATACCAAGAGAGCCGTGTGAATAGGATCCTTTGGGAGGTTCTTTCTCAACCTCGCTTCTTTGGATCTAGCTGCGGGCAAAGACCTCAAGGCTATTAAGGAAATGAAACCAGTAACTCCAAGCTGAAGAATTGCTGCGCCAGAAGCAAGTCCTCTGTCTAGAAACACCTTGTACAAGGAGTAAATTTCAACCTCTAAAGTTCTATAGCGGGGCCCTCCTAGAAGGAGAGGTATGGCAAAGCTTGTAAAGCAAAGGACAAACGTTAGTGTGAATGAATAGATGATGCCTCTTAGCACAAGGGGTAATACCACGGCCCTGAGCTTAAACCAATAACTGGCTCCCAAAGTGTCGGCGGCCTCCTCCATGTCAGTGCTTATGGAGCTTAATGTTGCTGAGAGTATCTGAGAACACATTCCGAAGTTGAAGTAAGCATGTGCAGCGATTATCGATGGCCATCCAGAGGGGACTATTCCTTTGCGAGAGAGTAAAAGGAATGAAAGAGCTACTGAGATCGTTGGCAGCGTAAATGGCATGGTAACAAGGACCTTCAAAACTTTTCTACCCCTAAAATCGTATGTCGCATCAAGATAAGCCATTGGTATTGCTAGCACTACAGAAAAGAGTGCGCTAGCAAACGCTTGAAGGAAAGAAAAGTGAAAAGCCCTTCCTATGGCTCTGTCTCTTATGGCTTCAGGCAAAGAAGGAATACCTCGCAGCAACAGGCCGAAAGAACTAGCTCCCCACAAACCTAGCAATAGCGCTATGGAGATTATGCCAAGCTTGGAAACTATGGATCCCTTTCCTGGCAACCCACCTGCCTCTTAACACCTAGTCCTGAGATAAAAGGTAGAATAATGGTGTTTCCAAATTATAAAAAGGGGAAAAGGGTAATTAGCTATTAACCTCCAACTACCTCTCGCCAAGCATTCATCCACGATTTTAGGTTTTCTTTGATCTCCTGTTGGGTAAGAATTTCGTTCATTAAGTTAACTTCAAGGGGGTCAATTGCATACTCCTCGTAAACTTCTGGGAGTTTTGCCTTCGAGTTTGCTGGATACATCCAGTTGTTTAGAGGGATGTGCTCCTGAATTTCTGGACTAAGGAAGTACTCTATGAACTTCTTAGCGAGATCTTCATGTGGTGCTCCCTTTACGAGGCCTATTCCTTCTATCTGAAGCCATGCCCACTCCTTATTTCCATACTCAACCAGTGCAGCTTTATATCTCGTTTCTTGATAGAAATAATATGAATAGGCAGGATCAGTTCCATAGCTGACTACTATAGGTCTTCCTTGAGCCTCATCAAGGAATATATCGTAGGCATCACCCCAGCTCCCAGCTATTTTCGCATGGTCCTTAATTGAAGACCACCAAGCAGTCCAGTCCTTTCCCTGCATCTTGTAGGCTGCAATTTGCCATAAAAGAAAGTTTATTCCAGTGCTGCTCACAGTTGGATCCTCAAGAACGAGTTTTGAGGCTAATTCTGGTTTTAAAAGGTCTTCAAAAGTAAGACCGACCATGTCCTCCGGAGGGATCCTATCACTATCATAAACAAACGCAATCAAACCATAATCATATGCGATCACATGATGAGTCGGATCCAATGAATTTATGAGCCATTCTGGGATCTCATCTATGTTTGCTGGAGTGAAGGGCTCTAGAATTCCAGCATCAATTGCCTCGTGTATCAGTATGTTGTCTATACCTATGATCACATCCGCTTTTGGAGCGTCCTTCTCTTCCATTAAAACAAGGAGAGCCGTTCTCGCATCATCGAATTCCCTTATCTCTACCTTGCAATTGTATTTGGCTTCAAATCCACCATATACTGCCTGAAGGGTTGCATTTGGATCTGTTCCCCACTTCAATAGGCTTTCGTAGGTATATATAACAACTTTTTTCTCTACGGGCTTTTTGAGAATATTTTGGTAAATCCCGTAAGAGATTCCAAGAATTGCAATCACTACAAGTGCTAATGCTAGGATAAGACGGCCGGACCATTTCATACACTACACCAATAAGATTGACCTATATATTAGAAAAAAATTTTTCCACATACTCTCATCTTAGCATGTATGCGTAAAATCATCGTTAGCGCGTGCAGAACAAGGAGACCTGCTTTCTTAGCAAATACTCTAAATTAAGCTCCTCTATTTTTTTGCATGGTCCTTAAGACTTTAGAGCTTAGTCTTCTCTTCTCTCCACAATTATCTTACACTTCGTAGCTATGGCAGCAATTACACCAAGAGCCGCCATCCAGGGAGCAAGAATCGCTCCAATTACGCCAACTGTTGCGGGTATCTCCAAAAGGGTTTTTCCTTCTTCATTCTTGACTATTATCCTAATTACATTCCCTTCATGGATTAGTTCCTTAACCTTTGCAACAAGATCGTCAGCTGAAACTGAAAACTCCTCCTTTGAAACCTTCTTTAATGGCTCTCCACAATGAGGGCAATAGTTCATGTCTTCTTCTACATCTTTCCCACATCTAGGACACTGTTTCATAATTTATCTTATAAGATAATCATGAAAGCTTCTAATAAAGTTAATCTCTGCGATTGAAGGTTCTCAAGATTTATAGAGAACGTTCTCACGTTCTTGTACTATAGCGCCATAGTTCTCCAATAAAAAGTAATTCTTGATTTACATATAGCGAAGAAATTCGAAATTCCACTTACATCCCTATCGAAGATTTCTTTCATAAGTTCAGTTAGTATCTTAATGAAATCGACTTAAGACTAAATTTCCTATGTAAACTAATGGCTCAGCAACTTCCTATTCTTGAGAAAGCGACGACCTCTATTAAGGTTTGACCTCTGCAGATAACCTTTTTCTAACAATTTAGAAATTTATTCAATTAAGGCGCCTAAAAACCAAAGAATGGATGCAAGTAGTCCAGAACAACCAATTTTAAGAGGACTTTTGATATCTTCAATGCCCTTTTTAAAAGGAGACTTATTCTAATTTAATATGTTGAACATCAATGGATATTTTTTACTATTTCATAAAATTTGTAAAAATATCAAAAAACGCAAAATGATGGTATACATACATTTATATATTATGTGCAAGTAATTTTGCACAAGATGGTAAGATGAACCTTCCTAAAACGCTATCCGAAAAGCTATTTGCCTCGATCGAGGAGATCCTAAAACTGCCAAAATCAGCCATATATATTCTTCAGGTATTATCTAAGGAAAAAGAAGCCACTATTGAGAAATTAATGGAGTTAGCAAATATCTCCAGGAGAACGGCTCACGAATGTCTCAAGAAAATGCGTGATTATGGTCTAGTAAAAAGAAAAGCCTCTGAAATAGAAGGAAGGCTCAGGTATGTTTATTTCCTCGCTCCTCTCCCTGAAATAATTGAAGTTTTGAGAAAGACTCTTCAAAGGAAGTTGAAAAATTTGGAAGAGTTACAAAAACGTCTTGGAGATGAGCAAAATGAATGATATGGTGGGAGCTGTCGGCACATTTCAAAAGATAATTGAAAATCCGATTTCTAAGGGGCTTTTGAGATTTGCGACGGGATATTGTAAAAAAGACGGGATAAGTAGGCTTGATGCGGCATTAAAAGTATATGTTGGCATTTTAAGGCCAGAGGATATCTGTGTGCAATGCAGACTTATCTCGAAACTCATATCTACAATCATTCAGAGAGGGGCCAAGTCCTTCGGGGCAGATCCAGAGGAAGTTAGGAGAAGGATGAAGGATCCTTATTGGAGAAGGGCTTTAGCTAGCGTGGTAAAGGGATTGGCCTATTTTGGGGTTAGAAAACCCTTTGTTCCTGGCGCTCCCTTCCTTGTGGTTTGGGATGTAACCTATGCCTGCAACTTAAGGTGCAAACACTGCTATGCGAATGCTGGTAAGCCCTTGTACGAAGAGTTGAGCACTGATGAGGCAAAAAGAGTGATCGATATCCTTGACAGAGCAGGCATCGTTACAATAGCCTGGTCAGGAGGAGAGCCCCTTGTCAGACCGGATATCTACGAGTTATCAAAATATGCATCGGATAAAGGGATTTATGTAGCAATGGCTACAAATGGAACCTTAATAGATGAAAAGACTGCGGATAAACTCAAAGCATCAGGCGTAAGATTTCTGCAAATAAGCTTGGACGGCTTGAATCCAAAAACGCACGATGAATTCAGAGGCATACAAGGAGCTTGGGAGCGTACGGTTGAAGGCATCAAGATAGCTGTGAGAAAAGGCTTCTTCGTGAACGTAGCTACAGCAACAACGAGATATAACCTAAAAGAGATCCCGGGCCTTATAGATTTCTGCAACTCGTTAGGAGTTCAATGGTTCATGATGTACAACTTCGTTCCAACAGGGAGGGGAATATTCATCGAGGAGGAAGATATCAGTCCAGAGGAGAGAGAAGAACTTCTTAGATTGCTCTGGAAAAAATTAAAGTACAAGGAGAAGGGGATGAAGGTTCAAGTTTTAAGTACCGCGCCCCAATTCGCTAGAGTAGCCTTAGAAGAGGATAAAGAAGGGTCGCTACTTCCTACCCACTTCTATAATGCTGAATTAGGATCCAAGCTAAGAGGTCTTGCCGACTTCATAGGAGGTTGTGGTGCTGGTCGTTTCTACTTCGGTATTTGGCCAAACGGGGACATAAGGCCATGTGTTTTCTTCCCATTAAAAATAGGAAATATCTTAGAGATAGGGGAGAATTTTGAGGAGTGGTGGAGAAATAACCCAGTGCTAAACGATCTAAGAAACAAGGATAAGCTTCAGGAACCATGCGGTTCATGTCGCTTCAGATATGTTTGTGGAGGGTGTAGAGCGAGGGCTTACGGCTACTTTGGTGACTATATGGCACCAGACCCTGGTTGTATCTTAGCTACTAGGCCTGTCGAGCTGATACAAAAGAAATCCTGATTCAAACGTTAAGAAAGATCCAGAGATTGGCTCGACTAACTGCTTCATATGGCCTCGAAAATCAGTAGAGCATGATCAAAACACTTCGGAATATCCAAGATAATCAAACCATCCTTTGCGACGCAATGTTTGCAACGAACTTTTCTTATCTTTCCTGTACGCAGATTCATTCACTTCCAATGTTCCCTCTTGAGGAGCCCAATGAAGAAGCGACTTTTCTACAAACTCAAACCACAATGAGGTTTGATTGTTCTAGGAGTAGAAAGAGCATTGAGGCTACAACGGTGAAGTCTACTGTTCTATCTTCTGAAAGTCCCAGAAGAACAAGTAAGCTCAGGGCAATGGTTGTTATTAGAAGCGTTACGTGCTTGTTTGTCGCTATGAGGGTTACATAAAGAGATATAATTGTTATCAAGGCTAGA
>QMVZ01000050.1 GCA_003661365.1 Thermoproteota archaeon
TATCTCCCTTGGGGTGTGGAAAGAAGTCTCCAGAATGATGTTGTCAAACCACCTTGCAACCAAGATGGCGTCCTCATACAGCCTCTTTCCCATGTGTCCTACAATGATTGTGACCTCCGGATAGGTGTCAGCGAGGTCTCCAACTAACGTGGGCTGTGCAAAGCCGCATGTGTCTGGATCTCCTGTGTGGAAGAGTAAAGGTACCTTTAGCTTGCTTGCCAGCTCTGCTATCGGAAAAACAAGCTCCTCACTGTTAATTGGAAAAGCCTCATTTCTGGGATGGAGTTTTATTCCTTTGAACCCCTTATGCTTGACGCCATCTTGAATACTGCTTAAAGCATGCTCTAAGAAGTGCGGGTTCACCCTTATGAACCCAAATATTTTATTTGGCGCTTTTTTCATAGCCTCTGAGATGAAAGCATTTGCCTCATCGTATTTTCTATCTGCCCCAATTGAGGATAAGGGAGGTGTAGTGACAACAGCATCAATACCATTTGCATCCATCACAGAAAGAAGTTCCTCCACGCTATTTGGAGGTAGACCTTTCTCAGGGCCTGCAAAATGGGTGTGCCCATCGATTATTACCATGACAACCCTTAAACCTCAAATAAATGATTTATTTTAAATGAAGTGGAACAAGAGTTCTTTTCAAGAAAACAGGTCTAACAAAGGTTTAATTCACCTATGAAATATACAATCTATTGGTGCCTCTATATGTGGCATAACGAGATAGCATCCAAACGCAGATCACCAACGAATTATAGAATAGTGATGTGCGACAAAAATAAAGCTCTAGACGCCTTCCCCAGGTTATTATCAGAGACTGGGTTTGAACCTGAGGAATATGACCTCGTCCTAATAAAGCCGAACTTATGCGGTATGTACTATCCTGAAACCTCACTTATAGAGAAAGCTATAGAGTTTTTTGAGCCTAGGGCTAGAAAGATCGTCATCGGAGAGACTAAAAGCATGATCCACACCCCAGAAAGGCAGTTTAAACGCTTCAGAATATATGACATGATTAAACGATTTGGTGAAAAGGTTATGGCCATGGACCTCATGGAAGACGAGATTCTAGATTTGGAAGTCCCGTTTCCCCACGCAATCAGCAAGCTACCGATACCAAAACTTGTAGAAGAGTGTGATCTCCTCGTAAACATACCAAAAGTGGGAAAACACTCTAACACATTGCTTACATGCGCTTTGAAGAACCTTTTCGGTTTGGTGGCAGAGGGCAATAAGTACGGAGTCTATCATCCGTTAGGGGTTGACAATGTAATTGCGGACTTGATGAAGGTTGTGAGATGCGATCTAAACATAGTTGACGCTGGGGAAAAGGTGATTGTAGGAGTCGATCCCCTTGCAGTGGATGCATTGGCATGTCGCTTCGTGAGCTTGAACCCCTTGAAAGTCAGGTACTTGAGGCTTGTTTCAGAGGATAGAGATCTAAAACTTGAGGACGTGCTGGATAAATTGCAAATCATTGAGATTTAACTCAACATTAGAAGGATATTTCCTACATAACGTTGTTGGCTCTCTCCTCTTTCAAATAGAAAAAAGAGCTGTAGACGCAGATCTTGTCCTTAATTTACCCACTATCCTCTTTCTTATCCTTTCCTTTGCCCTTATGTTCTTCCTTCTTACTTTGTCCCAGCTTCTTCCCTTTACCTTTGGCCTCTAATTGTTTTCCGTTTGCAGCAGCCTTTTTAACTTCCCTCAGGATTTCTTTGATCTTCTTTACATCTCCTTTGGCCTTTGCCTCTTTAAACTCCTTTGTAAGGTTTGAGATCTGTGACTCAAGTTCTTCTGGAATTGCAGTGAGGTTCAGCTTTGAGAGGGTTTTGTTGAGCATCTCTTCGGCTTTGGCAATTTGACAGCACTTGACAACCTCCTTTTTCATCTCAGCCCTTATCTTGTTGGCCATTGCAAGCATCTTCGCAGCTTCACTGGCGTTATAGAAGGCGATCATTGATCCGTTATCCAGCATCATCGAAGCATTTATATAGAGCTGGTTGAATAGGCTAAGGTTGAGGTTCGTCTCGTTTAGATGTTTAATCTTCTGAAGGCTAAGGTTTAACTTCAAAAGCAGCCTCTTGTGCCTTTCAAATGCAACTTGGAGCCTTATCATAGATCCAATTGGTGTCGACGTTAGGTTAGAGAGCTCGTTCTTGTGAACCTCTTTTAGAACAAATTTTAGCAGGTTTAGGGCTTTCTTTGTCAAGAAAGAGGCTTGGGAACAATTTCCTTCTCCTATGGATGAGTTTGCTTGAAGTGCTAGGGAATAGCTTAGGTTTAGAAGGCCCCCAACGCTCATGGTCTTGCTTAGGTTGATGCCCAGGTTAGGCATGCTTGGAACTGAGAGGTTCGCCTCTAAACTAAGGTTAGATGATTCTACCTTGCTTGACACGTAATCATAGGCCCTGAAGTAAATTGACAACAAGCTGCCCGCAATTTCGCAGTGTTTTCCTTCCTCATCTTCAGCTATAATTTGTGAGACTGGAGATATGAGCAAGACCATGAGAAAGATCAAGGACACTTTTCTTGCTTCCATTGGGATCTTCACAAGTATCTTAGTACTGTCGCATTTAAGGGACGAGATTGGGAGAAAATGGGATGAAAATGAAAGAGAATGAAAGAAATTGGGAGAAAATGCAAGGAAATGAGACCATTTGAAACGAAAAGAAACCCTTTGCACCCAAATCTCTGAAGATTGTAATAAAAAGAGTAAAGCTTAATGGAGAGGGCAATCAAGCGAGTTTACACTACTTATGTTAAAAGACCACTACCCTTTCTTCTGTAGCTTTCTAACCTCTTCAAGATACTCTTCTATCCTCTTGTCAATCAGCGCAAACTGTTCCTCAGTTATACGTCCTTTAACTAGGTCCCTTTGGGCCTCCTCCCTAATTGAAAGGAGCGCAGCTTCGCACTCGGCCGCATTGGACTTGAATTCCCTGAAAGTCATCTCTATTTTCCTCATCAGAACTCTTAGCCTGGATCTTCTCATCTTAGAGACAACCCACGCAGAGATTGGTACAGCTATGGAAACCGCTATTCCCACGTATTCAGTTAACGAGATGCCAGTCCCAGTAGGCGCTGAAATCGTTGGAGGAGCTGTTGTTGGAGACACGGTGCTTGGAGAAGGAGTAGTTGTTGGAGCTGTTGTTGGAGACATAATTGGAGGAGTCGGAGATGGGGATGTTTGAGCCTGTCCTTCCCCTAACTTTATCTGAAGATCATAATCACAGATTACTTCTCCTACAGTGAAGCCAGTCGATGAATGTACCTTTATGTAAACATCTTGTCTTTTAGGAGAGGTCCACTCAACGTTTAATATCTCGTCCATCTGCATTGAAACGCTTTCAGCTACCACATTTCTGTCCTCATCATAAATCGAGAGAACAAGAGTGTAAAGCAAGGGGCTGCTTCTATAGTTTTTAGGTATGAGCTTGACCTTGACGTTTTGATTCGCATTTAACGTCATCTTGTAGCAGTCAGCATTATCATATCCGTTATTGGCTACAGCAATGAAACCATGATACGTTCCTTCACCCTCTGGAAGTTCCAAAAAATCCTCAAGCGTGTCTCCTGCATCTCTTCCACTATCCGCGTCAAAATGATCTGAGATTGAAATCGTAACGTCGAAGTTGGCTCCAGACATATAAGCACCGTCACATCTTATTGAGAAATAGATTTCGTGTGAAGACAGATCTGATCCCGCAAACCAAGCTAACTCATAAATTTCCAAGGATGTAACTGGACAATACAGGCTCTCTAAGAGATTTCCATCCCAATCATAGAGGTTAATGTGCAGACTAGAACCAGGAAACGATTTTTTGGGACCCAATCTTATCTTTACGTAAAGCTCTTGGCCGGGTTTGATGTTTTTAACCATGAAGAACTGGACTTCCCCAGGATCGATTTCCCCTCCCTTATGTTCTCCAGGACTTAAGGGTGTAGCCTCTTCAAAGCTTTCTCCTCCTTTTAACTGAGCAGATAAATTGATTATGGGGAAGGAGATTAACAATACAAAGATGAATAAGGAAAAAAGCACATCCCTTGAAATGAGGGAAGAGCTCATGCCCCCACCTCTTAACAGGGGAGAAAAATGTTATCCCGTGGTGGGGCCTTTCTAAAAATTTAATCTTTTACTTCGCCCGGAAACACGAAGAAAAAATTAGAATGGCCGGAAAGAACACTAGAGAAGTTAGGAAATCAACAATCTAGTTAAGGACAACTAGAGAACTCGGACAAAATTCTGGTCACAAGATTTTCTCCAAGTAGCTCAATCGTGCAATGTTGAAGGCCTCTTCCTCTTTTCTATCCTCTCGATCTTACCGTCACGCATGTAAACGACTCGATCACTTGCTCCTATCATCTTAAGGTCGTGGGTGGCTGCAATTATGGTCACACCGCGTTTTTTGTTTAGTTCTCTGAGTATGTTTATGATCTCCTTTCCAGTTTGGAAGTCCAAGTTTCCAGTTGGTTCATCCGCTAATATTATTGCGGGATCATTAACCATGGCTCTTGCTATAGCTACACGCTGTTGTTGTCCTGCTGAGAGCTCAGAAGGTCTGTGATTTAGTCTATCCCCGAGACCAACGGATTTAAGGATCATCTCAGCCTTCTTCCTGCCCTCGTCCCTGGGAACTCCTGCAAAGATCGTAGGTAGTGCAACATTCTCCAAAGCTGTGAGGGTTGGTATTAGGTTGAAGGTCTGGAAGATGTACCCTATCTTCCTGCAGCGAAGCCAAGCCAGCTCGTATGCGTCAAGCTGACAGATGTCAACCTCGTCTATTATGACCTTTCCTCTTGTTGGTCTATCAAGACCGCCAATCATGTTGAAGAAGGTGGTTTTCCCTGCACCAGAGGGACCTACTATAGAGAGATATTCTCCTCTGTAGACCTTAAGGTTTACGCCATCGAGGGCTTTTATTATCTCTCCTCCTAGCTCGTAGTAGCGAGCTAAATCTTTAGTTTCGATTATGATATCAGATCTCATACCTTAAAGCCTCCACAGGATCCAACTTCGCTGCCTTGTAGGCTGGATACATTGTAGCAACAGTGCTTAGGAAGATTGAGAGGAGAACAACCTTCCCTAGAAGGACGAGAGGGACTGCTGGAGAAAGCTCAAATACAACGTAAAAGCCTATTGAGAAGCCACAGGCTAAAATGGAAGCCACAAGTCCTATCCCAAAGCCAAGAATGCCTCCCAAGAAGGCTAGGATTACGGACTCGACGAGGAAGAGTTTGAGTACGTGCTGATCTAGGGCTCCTAGGCACTTCATCGTGCCAATCTCCCTGTATCGCTCGTATACGGCTATGAGCATCGAATTGGTTATGCTTACGATGCAGACAGCAAGTGATACTAGGACGAGCCCGTATTGGTAGCTCTCAACCCTCAAGCTCCCTCCCTCAGCTTGAGAATAAAGCTGGAAGAAGTTGTCCATGAGGGAGAGTGTGGAGAAGAAAGCTATTCCTAGTGTTATGGCGGCTATGCTTAGAACTGCTCTATTGAAGCGCCTTTTCACGTTATCGTATCCAAGCCTTAAGGCATCTGCTAGGCTGAACGTTATCCTCCCTCTCTCTTCCTTTGAGTTCATCTAGACACCTCTCGTCCTTCAAATTCTAACGTATGAACCAATTTATCTGCTACCTCCCAGTTTTCCCCTTTTAACGTTCCACTCTAGAAGGATCCTACGAACGAAGGAGCCAGTTTTTTGGGCTGCCTCAGGGAGCCCATCGCTTACTAGTATGACTTCATAAACATTTTTCTTCCTTTCCTTTCTCAGAATGAACTTGTTTCTCGTGTGAATTGGGCTCATCTGACCTCCAGATGCGTAGAAAAACTCTATAGTTCTAATGGATGCGTCCTCCCTCTCCTCTCTGCCTTCTCTTATTACATAAGTATGCTCTTCGTAATCATCCATCTTGGATCTGAGTGCCTCCAAAACAAATTCCATAAATTCCTCCAACTCCTCTTCTGCAATCCAGATTGGCAGGGTTAACTTAAAGGGTTCAGCTATTTTGTACGCGCGTGTATCTATCTTCCATCTTCTCTTGAGGGAGGGAGTGATGATGACGGATCCTTTCAAGGCCGTTAGACCTCCTACTAGAACCGCTGCTAGCGAAACAGCCATAGCAGCAAGGGTCCAGAGAGCTGAGATCTTCTGCCTGACCTGTATGGAAGCTGCCATTAGCGAGAATGCCCTATACCATCCAAAGCCGAGGAGGTAGCCGATTCCTCCCCCTATGATCCCAATAACTCCAGCCTCAGCTAGGAACACACTAGCTATTTGGCTAGGATTGATCCCTATAGAAGAATAGATCAAGATCTCCCTCCTTCTCTCATAAAGTGAATTCAACATGGTTATGACGACGTTAAGGACGACTATGAGCCATGGGATTGCTACGGGAAGGCCCTTTCCTTCAAAGTAAGATGCTAAGCGAGCTAGGTAGACCCCTTCCTCGGTGGAAGCCCAGACTCTGAAGCCCTTGTTAAGAGCTATTATCCTAGCATGCTCCTTTAAGTCTTCGCCTTCCTCTAACAAGACATCTATGCGGGAGAGGTGCATCTCAGGGATTTTTGAGGCTGTCTTCCACGGGGTCACGAGAGTCTCGCTTGTGGAGCAAGGTGTCAAACCTTCAGTTATGATGTCAAAGCCCTCCTCCACAGGAGTCCTTCGAACTTCTACAATCTTCATTGGAAGAGGAGACCCTCCATCTAGATCCCTGAGGTTCTCAAACCCTCGGTCATCAAATACTCCAACAACCTCTAGAGTGAGCCTTTTACCCGAAATCTGGAGGGTTAGGTTCTCTCCAACTGTTAAGTTCAACTTCTCTTTAAGCTTCTCGCTGATAAGCACGCTGTTCTCGTCCTCATCTCTCAGATATCTACCCTCTACTATCGTCTCATTTAGGGACAGAATCTCTGCCTCTGCGCTGGGGACGATGCCAATTATACCGAATATCGGATGTCCTTCCACGTATCCTAGAGGGTTGTAGGAACCTCTGTACTCGTACTGGCGGTGAGGCGTGTTCTCATACTTTGGTGCTACGAGACGTACGTATGGACGAGCTTTGAGCCACTCAATGGAGGAGTTCTCGAGAGGTGTGAACCAGAACACCCCCTTTCCTCCACTTACTGGTGCACGAGCCTCCATTACTGGTGACTTCAGCGTCCTTACCATGATTCCTAATGAGGGTCCAGGATGCTCGGAGACCTTGCTGAGGATAAGACCATACCCAGTTGTGAAAGACGTAAGGGAGATGAAGCTTGAAACGAGGATTACAACAGAGATAAGAGTTAGGACCGACCTTAGTTTCCTTCGCCTTAAATTCCTCTTAGCTATAGAGAAGATGGGAACTATTATGTTCCTTAGGGGGACGCGCCCCCTAAACTCCCTACCCTTTAAGAACTTTGGAAGAAGGACGAATAAGCCCGAGATAATGATGAAAGAGATAAGAGATGCGTTGATGAAAAGAGAAGAATCTAACATCCTGCTTCCTGGATATAGATAATACGTTGCCAGCAAGAAGAATGCATAAAAGGCGATTGCTGCACAGATCTTGAGCTTTTCTTCTTCAAAGTAAAGGGAAGAGGCCGAAATTGCTGTGAAGGCAAGAAACGGAGCCAGAAGGAACACTGACTTCAAGGCTTCGACGTACATCCTGTTGAGCCAGTCCTTAAGGTTCATGATCTCAGTGTAGGCTTCACGGAGTCTTGCGAAGGAGGATTCATAGGCACCCTGATCAAAAAGATTTTCAGCCTCTAGGATCAGGGAGTTTATGCGCGTCAGCCTCTGCATTTCAACCGCTACGTAAAAGCCCTCCTTCTCCCTTTCCTTGATTATCAAGCCAACCTCAGATGCCCTTTCTTTAACAGCCGATAGGCCGTTGCGAACCGAGAACTTAGTTAGATCGACGTGAATGGCCTCACCTTTCTCAAGAAGGAAGTGACCTGGCTTGTCAATGAAGAAGCTTAGCAAGATGGTCTTATTTCCTTGGTACCACGCTGCACGCTCCTGCCCTTTGACTTCGACCTTCGAATCTACCTTAATCAAGAAGGGAACGCCTGCTGGAACGATGATTAGATCTGGGCTTAGTTCCAAGTACTTGTTTGGAAACTCCAGCAGTTCCCCGAATTTAAGGGCGTATCCATCGTACTTCACAACTTCTCCGGATTCTGGATTTATTACCGAAAACAGGGGTTTTGGAGATTTTGTTGTCTCTACAAGGAGAATTTCTCCATCTAGAAAAAGAGAGGCCCCATCATAGAGCTCAAAGGTTAAGTTCAATTCACCTCCTGGCTTTGCCTGGATCCTCTTCATCGATGGCACGTAATCAAATCCTGGAGTTAGGGGATCATCGTAATACACGCAGATAGTGTAATCGGAGCCAGCTTGAAGTCTTATGGTGAAACTTCCGTTCGAATCAGCCCTTCCATGGTAGACCATGCGGGAGTAAGATCCCCAAGGCCCCATTAATACAAGGACCCGGGCATTTGGAACCGGATTTCCAGTCCTGCTCTCCTTGACGACCCCTATCACGGTTATGTCCTCATCACCAAGTACGTAGTAAAGCGATGGGATCAATGATAAGGCTAAGAGCACTGAAAGGAGAAAGAACGGCCTCCTTTTGTGCATTCAACGCCCCTTGCTCATGGGAGTAGAGCTAAATAAAAATAAGGACCAATTAAGAAAAAACTCGCAACAGGACGATCTATCTCTTTCTATCCATAAAAATGGGAGCAATTGATTGAATTTTGAACGGGATAAAACTTATCGGAAATATCTAGAAAATTTCTTTTTGCTCACAATCCTAGAGCTGCAAAAGCGAGCTAGACTAGAGCGTGATGAGTTGTTTCACCTCATTACGCAACGATTACGCAACGGTTCCTTATTACCTTCTGCTGCATATCAGCAAGGTGAATTGTGTGATGAAAGCGGGCTACCTGCGGAAAACGCTGGCCTTGTCCGTCCTAATACTCATAGGCATTGGTCCCATATTTACTATAGCAGCACAACCAGAGGATCAAGGGAGCTTGGCTAATAAGATAATAGGCATCTACGATCAAGCAAGAGAACTTGCCCTTCGTTGGGCCACAAGGGCAGAAAAAGCGGGTTTTGAGGACATAGCTGATGAGCTGAAGAGGGCTGTTGGAAAAGCGGACGACTTGATCAACCAAGCAAAGGACAAACTGGCGTCGGGGGAGAGAACAGAAGCTGCTGAGCTTGCTAGAAAGGCCATAAATACGCTAAGGGAAGCACTTCTTAACGCAAAGGAGGAATACGCTCCTTCCACCAACCTTACTAGGGCAAGGGGAATTCTTCTCTCTGCAATCAAGAGGTTAAGGGGCTTGATCCAGAAGCTGGAAAACTCCCTTAGAGCACTCGAGGACAGGGGCGTAGACGTAACAGAGCCTAGACAAAAGCTAGAAAGAGCTAAAGAGATGTTAGACGATGCAACAGGGCTTATAAATGAAGGAAAATTGAAAGAGGCGAAGGAGAAGGTTGAAGGAGCTGTCGAACTGGTCAGAGAGGTTTACTCTTGGATCAGGGAGCACATA
>QMVZ01000051.1 GCA_003661365.1 Thermoproteota archaeon
ACCTCTCAGTGTTGGATAGTCAAACGTTATGTTCAGGCCTGTCACACCTTTTTCTATTAGAAATTTCAGTCTTTTTGCTGTATCTTCAGCCCCTCCAAATCCCGCTAACTGTCTTATCGTCCAGAATCTCCCGCGATACATGTCTGGATAGATTCCTCTTGTAAATGGAGGCTCACCCGGAAAACCCAACTTTTCTAGATAATCCCCGGAAACGTCATCTGGAGTATAGATGACATCGATGTTTACACCCGACAGCGATTTGAATTCAGCTTTTCTCTGTTTCTTATTTTTTATTTTCTTTTTCCATTCTTCTTTATTTGGCGATCTACTCAATTCCACATTTCTACCCCCAAATCCGGTTATCAATCTTCACCTATTATTGCCCTCTCTGGATCTATTTTTTCACGAAGTAGTTGTAACTCTTTTTCAGTAGGTGGCTCAAGGGTTTTAACGTTCTCTGCAACAATTGGTTCAAACCCCATATTATCGAGCACTTCTTTTACAGTATACTTAGGAGAAACTCCTATGAGTCTCATCCTTGTAGATTTTTCTTCAAAATCAAACAATGCCATAGATGTTACAACTCTCCACGCTCCTGCATTAACTGGTAGTCCTGCATACTCTCTATTCAAGTTACCGCTCGTAACCCCCGGAGATGTGGCAAAATCCAATTTTTCTCTAAATCTACGCTCCTCATGTTTGAGAACTATCACCGTCCTTTTACACATCCCCGTCATTATGTTTGCCCCTCCAGCCCCTCCAATCCTCCGACCCCTGACATATGTTGCATTCGTATTTCCGTGTGGATCTACTTGTAAAGCCCCTATGAATCCATAATCCATATATCCCAGTGCTACAAGCCCACTTACAGTTGACATATTTGTAAACCAAAAAGATGCATGATTGTTTCTTGAATCTGCCATCGTCCCTCTTACGTATGGTAATGCTAACTGGGCTCCAACTGCCCCATACTCATATATTATGTTAGAATTTGGCGCATATAACATTTTAGCTAAGTAAGCCACTATTTGCGGAATGCCAAAACCCATAAAAATGTTCTTTTTGTCCTCAACTAGTCTTGCAGATTGGCAAATTAAAAATTCATTATCTGTATACTTCATAGATAATACTCCCCCCTATATTCTCTTTCTAAGAATTGTAACTCTAACAATCTCCTGATTCCGACCCTCTTCTCTAAGTATTCTTGGTGAGAGGAGACACTATAAATGTATTTCTCTAAATATTCTTCAGTTTTATCCTCCTCTGCCATATAGGAATACCATTCTAAGAATGCTTTTATGTCTGTCCAATATCTCCCCGGCATGGTCTTGAAGTGGCAACCAAATGGAGCTACGACGACAGCATCGACAACAAAATAAGGAATAGTAGTCAAGCTTGGTCTTCTTCTAAACTCTTCATGAGGAATAATCTCTTCAGCCTGAACAATTACTTTTTGGGAAGCGAGGGCCGCTTCATGATGTAACACACTAGGCCCAAAAATCCGAGCATTTCCATACTTATCTGCTTGATGAACTGAGATTATACAGACATCTGGATGTAATGCTGGGAGAAGTGTTATTGGTCTTCCCGTATATGGGTCATCTATCACTTTTGCCCCTGACTTTTCTAGCGTATCTGTACCAATAGTAGGAGTATACCATGGGATGAAAGGTATGTTCAAAGAACCAGCCAGAAGCCTCATTGCTAAAGCATCATTATTCCACTCACTTACTTCAATTTTATTGCTCTCTATGGCTCTCCATACATTCCTCGCTATATCAGGATAGCCTACATCCATCCCTTTTAAACATCCTCCGGCTACCAGAAACGATGGTACTACTAACTGAAAAATAGAGCAGAGCCAAAGATTGCGTTTTTTCTGCCTAACTACTTCTCTTGTTAGGGCTAGAGGATCTCGTGGGGATCTCTCGGTAATTATGTAATCTCCATTTTTGACAAACTTTGATATAGCCTCCTGTTCATCCATTATTTTATCCTCGAAGTCTCTCGACTTCTTTAGCACATGTTCCCTGAATTCGTAAGGATCTACCCAATGAATTTTACCTGAGCCGCTTTTAAGAACCTTTATATATTCCCCAACTTCTTTTTTCACATTCATAGTATCACTTCAAAGGGATGAGTTCGATTGTTACTCTTTTCCTTCCTCTTCTATTGAAAATTAATGGCTTACACTTCATATCCATTCCAATCTCAATATCTTCAAGTTTCAAGCCACGAATCCACCCCATAACTCTAAACCCCTCATTCGTTTTGATTATCCCGATCAAATAATGATTAAAATTATAAGAAGGTGGTATGTAGTCCTGTACCCTTGAAGGTGGGACTGAAATCATTGTAAACGTTTCTAGTTTACCTTTGTTGTCCAACTCCACCCATTCAAATTGATTCGATAAACATTTTCTGCAATCAGTAACTGACGGAAAGTACTTCTTTCCACATTTTTTACAAATAGTCCCAATAATTTTTCCTTTCTCTAAAAAGTTAACGAAATCATTAACTTTTGTATGGCTTAGTATGGAAAATGCCTCAAATTCTATAATTATCACCTCTTATATATGGTTACAAATATATATTGGCCATTTCCACCTACGTTGTGACTCAAACCAATTTCAGCTCCCTCTACTTGTCGTTTTCCAGCCTCACCCCTCAATTGCGTTACAATCTCTACTGCCTGAGAGACCCCTGTTGCACCTAAGGGATGGCCCTTTGCTTTAAGCCCACCATCAGTATTCACAGGGATTTTTCCACCAATTTCTGTCTCACCTTCCTCAACCAACTCTCCCCCTTTCCCTTTTTTACAGAATCCCAGATCCTCATAAGCGAGTATCTCACCAATAGTAAATGCATCGTGAACTTCAGCTAAGTCGATATCGCTTGGATCAACTTTGGCGTATTTATAGGCCTCTCTAGCTGCTAGAGTGGCTCCTCTGATTTCAGTATAGCTTTCTCTAGTCATCATTGAAGCCGTGTCTGTTGCAACTCCCAATCCACTAATCCAAATAGGTTCCTCAAATTTATTCGCAAGCTCATCAGAAGCCAAAACAACTGCTGCAGCCCCATCAGATAACGGGCAAGAGTCATATAATTTCAGTGGGTAGGCAACCATTTTTGAATTTAATACATCATCAATATTTATCTTTTTGTGAAGATGGGCATAAGGGTTATTGAGAGCATTACTATGGTTTTTTACACCCACCATTGCCAATTGCTCCTCAGTAGTTCCGTATCTTTTCATATGAGCATTGGCAAGCATTGCGTAATATCCAGCAAAAGTACAACAGAATGAATATTCCCATTTGGTATCAGCTGCCTTAGACATAATTTCAAGACCTTCTTGGGTTGATAGCTCTCTCATCTTTTCGCAACCAACTACTAAAACCAAATCGGATAGGCCTGAGGCTATTGTCATGTAACCAGCCCTTATTGCCGCACTTCCGGTTGCACATGCTGCCTCTACTCTCATTGAACCTTTTGGATTTATGCCCAAATATTCCGCAATTTGGGCCCCAGGGCTTACCATTTTTGCAAACTCCGCTGAAACTATTCCCACAATTAGTGAGTCTAAGTCATCTATAGTTAATTTAGCGTCCTCTAGAGCTTCTCTCGCCGCCTCAAATGCAAGCTCCCTTAAAGATGCGTTTCTCACTCCAAACTTTGTGTGACCGATGCCAACAATTGCAACCCTCCTCATAATTGCCCACTATCTAACTGAAAAACTCAATCTTTTCTTTCAGCGCAGCTAAATCACGCTTTTTTGTAAGGTGCTTTATAACTCCGCTGAAGTGTAGATGTGCGAGAATTCCAACCGTCATCAGATCGTAGAGAGACATTACCTCCTTGTTCGCTTTTGATGAGTCACTCTTCCAATTCTTTCCTCCATTCTTTAGTAACATCGTATGTGAGGTCTTTGAACTCCGTTGGGAAAGGTAAAGGTCGATTTAGCCAGTCACTGTAGAAAGTTCCAAGGTCTGGTAAGAAGTCAAAAATTATTGGATAGAATTTTGGCACCGCTTCCACTTCTAATAACGCTCCACAGTTTGGACAATAAAACTCTCTTATGTTACAGTATTCGGGATCAGGTAAACCTGGGCTCTCAGGGTACGGGTAAACTTCTAGCAATTTTTCTTTAGTATCTCTCACGTGGATCAAAGCGTTTAGCTTCCAATTTACTCTGTAATCACCAAACTCATATCCACAGTCACATTTAACAACATATTCTCTATCTTTTTGAACAATGTATAAGTGTTCACCTAATGGTAACACGATTTTTTCCTTCCAAGGAACTCTTTCTTGCAGTATCTCTATGTATTTGTCAAACCTATCGAGGTCTTTTTCACCACTAATTATGGCTTTAGTTCTCTCCCAATCCAGCTTACCATCTATCAAAGCAGCTAACACATCCTTACTTATCTCCATTTATTTCACCTCCCTAAAACGTAAAGTCCTCAGGTAAAGCCCAGAATTCCTTAAATTCCTTAAACCATCTCTCCCCTCGGTGTGGGGCCGAAGAACTCTGATACATCTCTACGAGCAGTGAGGGAATGTCTTTATTTAGGATGCGTTTCCTCTCTTTACGCCACCACTCCTTTGTTGGGATGCCACGCCTCAACCTCTCCTGTTTGTATTGCTGTCTAAGCTGTCTCGTTTTCTCCTCATCTATCCTCCATTCGCGTGCGTTCTCATCCCAATAGCATTCAACACCATATACCTTTTTTGCAATCTCTGGAGAGATGACCAAGTCATCTAAATCCTTCTTTACTCTCCAAGGGTCTCTGTCAAGTGGATCTCCAAATCCACCCGAACCTGCTTGATAGTTAGCCTCGATTAAATCTCCTTCTTTCATCAATTCACTACCCATTCCCGTTGGCTTCAAAACCTCCATTTTTCTAAATTTAACGAGTTTGAGAATCTCATAAAGCTTGGTTGGTATTGGTTTCTTTTGCTCAATAAGTTCCTTTATGTTAGTATCATAGTAAAGGTTAACGTAGGCATTCAACCCAGGATAGCCTCCATACATGCAGGCATTTGGTAGAATTTTTCTCCGTGGAGAAAGCGGTATTGCACTGACCAAAAGCTTATCTGTTTTATGTACCATATAAATGCCATATGCTGCCCTTCCAGAACGGAATCTTCCTGGTGATGCGGACTCCTCTGCACAGTTTCTTGCAAGATAAAGCAACGGATAGGTCAGTTCCCATACCTCTATACTTCCCATGTCCGGTTCTGTTGTGTACACCTCCTGTGCCACATCTGGAGAGTCCCTTATACCCATAGCAGAACCCTGTTCGCAACAAGCCGCATCAGACATGAAAAATCCATAGGGTTCTCGACCATACTGATCCTTACCCCCTATCTCCCAGAGGTGCATTCCTCCACCATGTCCAATGATCTCTTCTCTGAAGCCGCGAGAATATAAACTTCTTGAAATACAATGCATGAAAAGACCATAGAAGCTCAGTACTGTAGACCAGCAGTTAGCTGTTGGTAAAGCAATCGTAGTTGGATTTACAAGTGTGTCTCGGGGCAATCTCAGTTCAGTTGGTATCATGGTTCCACGATTAGCTTTCCCATCATAAGCAAACATGTGAACGAGAGATATTGACAGACCACCCTCCATTCCCATCGGATAAACATTCATTGAGTGCCATCCCCACGCACCAGCCCCATCACAATCGATCACGATTTTGCCATCTTCTTGAATTATCACATCCATGGGTACTATTCTGATCATGTCCATTCGATGATATGGCAATATTGGTAAGTCTTTCAAATAGTACTCCCCTACAAAGACATTTCGAGCTCTACCAGGCACTGTTCGTGTTTTAACTCTAGAAATTTGCTCTCTTCTTGACTCTTCAATTACCTCTCTTATAAACTGCCTAAATTTGTCCAAACCAAACTCATCTATAGCATTTATGATTTCGTCGTGCACCGTTTTGATGGCTGCTAATGCGGCTCTTCGACTCAACAGAAACATATCGGGATTGCGTAGCTGAAACCTAACTCTCCACTCAAAATCCTTGCGTAATTTATAATCTGTGCCTATCTTTTCGCAACAAACCCTGAAACCATCGGTAAATCTTTCAGTATTGGCTACAGGCATACATCCACCAGGTCCTATTGCCCCTATTTCTGGCTCCATGATAACGTTTGTTACCCAAGCTACCAGCTCGCCATCGTAAAAAACTGGGAGCAAATCAAAGACATCTGCAGGATGCATGCCAGCTATCGCATTGTCATTACATCCAAAAATATCTCCCGGATTTATTCCAACCTCTTCTTCATAGTTATTGTAGATCATCCATTCAATGGTTCGTTGCCCAATGTATGTGTGTACTTGGATTCCAGTAGACTGTAGCACCGCATCTCCTTCTGGAGTATATATGGCTGTTAAATGTTCTGCGACCTCTCTAACTAGAGGAGATGCTGCCACAGCTTTAGCTTTCTCTCTAGCGGCTATTAGGGCGGAGAAAAGACGTGTAAATATTAATTCATACGTAATTGGCTCTTTCTCTTTAAGAGGTAACTCCTTTAATCCCCAGTAGTATCCGGTTTCCTGAAGCAATCTATCACTTTTTTCTCGTAGCTCTTTAAGGGTTAAACCCCCTTCACATATTCCTCTCCTCTTAACTTCAGTCCTAGCTTCCATCTACCTCACCTCTCATACATCCACAAAAATCCCCATTCATCAACTCTAACCTTCCTATCCGGAGGAACAACAAGAGTTGTTGCCGGTTGCTCGATTATTGCCATTCCCTCTACAACATTTCCCGGCTCAAGCAGCTCCATTTCCCATATTTTGGCATCATGCCACTCACCGTGGTAAAATACTCTTCTCCTCCCTTTGTAAGCCTTTTGAGGAGGACTCTCTCCAGATACGGGGCGTTTTCTGAGTGCTGGTTTAACACGTGGAGCAGTAGCAATAAGACCAGCCTCTAAAATTTGGTAGCCAGCTTCAGGTTGTTTGGCTCCCTCTCCAAAAACGTTTGAATATATCTCTTCAAAAGAATTTATCAGTCCATCCCACTCTTCAGGACTTTTTATCCTGTTAACAGGCGAGGGAGTCTCAACATCATCAAGCTGGAGGAAATATCGAAGGTAGGCTACTTGCTGGAATTTTCTTTGATCCTTTGGAATCCCCTCCTCATCAAGATCTTTGTTTGCTATTTTCTCCAAGTCTTCCCAGATTTCGTTTAGTATCTCCCCTGCACGCATTTTTTCTTCTGGTCCAGCGCCATGGGGGACATATATACTCGTTGACCTATTATACCTATGGATGTGATCCATTCCAGCAACTCCAAATGCTGAAAAAGCAGCAGCCCACCAAACTGTGAATATACCTTTGAAGGGCAATCCCCTAGAAATTTCTGCCATCAATAGCGGTCCGGCTCCCCCATATATGAGCAGGTGAAAGTCAGCTGGGGAAAGGCCTCGGGCAAACAATCTCGTTCGTACTTCTTCCCTCGTTCGATTAGAGAGGATATTAACTGCACCTTCGGCCACCTCATAAGGATCTAATCCTAAAGGATCTGCTAGTTTCTCTTTTATTGCATCGTAAGCCAACTTAGTATGGAGCGGCAACTTACCTCCCAAATAGTAGTTTGGATTTAACCACCCCATAATAAGCATGCAATCCATTACCGTAGGTATGGTATTTCCCATGTTGTAGCAAACAGGACCGGGCTCGGCACCAGCCGACTCGGGACCTACTATTAGCCTCTTGGTCACTGGATCAATCCTTATATATTCGCCAGTACCTCCTCCGATCGAGTCCATCCAAACAGTAGGTATATTGAACAACATCCTCCCCATTTCCACCTCTCTGAGATAGAAATACTCTCCACCGATAATAAGACCGACATCAAAACTCGTTCCACCTAGGTCGGTGCAGACAAGGTTTGGTATTCCAACTGTTTGAGAGATAGCTCTTGCGCCCATCATTCCGCCGATGGGTCCAGAAAAGAATGCCTCTATAAGTCTCGGATAAGTTATGCGCGCAATACCGCCAGTTGAAAGTAAAATCTGTAAGGGGTATTTATAACCACGTTCTCTTAATCTCTTTTCCATAGAAAGAAGTTGCTTACGGACCGGTTCTGCTCCGTATGCTTGTAATGTTACCGCATTAATCCTTGAACCTTCCCTCATGATTGGAGAGATTTCTGAACTCAAGAGAATGGGAACCTCTCTATCTCGTCCTTTCATGACCTCCTGTGCTATCTCACGCATGCGTCTCTCATTTTCAGGATTCAAATAAGAATAAAGGAAGCTAACAGCTATAGAATTTACGTTTTCTTCGAGCAACTCTTCTACCACTTGCCTAGCTTCATCTTCATATAAGGGTATGACAATTTCGCCAAACATGTTTACGCGCTCAGTCACACCTTTGACAAGTCTGCGGGGTACTAAAGGTGGTTCGTGAATATGGCTGGCAGTGTGCAACCTATCATCATAAGAATATCCTGCATAGCTTTGTCTACCTCTTCCGTGCATTAAGTGGTCTTCCTGCCCTTTAGTTACAATTAGTCCAATTTTATCCCCGAGCCGAGTTAATAAAACATTCATCATAGTAGTTCCGGCGTAGCTTATAACCTCAACTGAGGGAAGTACCTTTTGACTTTCTTTTTCCAAGTCAATTCCCCATTGTTCTGCAGCGTCCTTCATACTTTCCCAAAATCCTATAAACTCGTCGCGAGGAGTTGTAGATGCCTTTCCTATAACAAAATTCCCTTCTTCATCTACAAAAAACATGTCTGTCATTGTCCCTCCTGCGTCTGACGCAACACACGTAACCTTTCTCATGTTTAATAGTGAAAATGAGCAAACATTTATAATTAATCATAACCAAATAAGAATTAATACTTATGGAATTATCATTGGATAAGTAGAATAGAGGGGTGGGTGAGCGTATATGAGAAAAAGGCTCCAAACCACCGTATCTCCAGAAACCTACGAGATAATTGAAAAATACAAAGAAGAATATGGATCAGTTAGTTCATTTATTGAAGAGGCCATAAATTATTTTGTTAAAAGAGGCGGTGATCAAAAAACCTTAGATAATAGGGATGAGATGCTAATAAAACTTATTCGAGAATTAGACTTGACCGCTTGCTCCAAAGACCAATACAGATATCTTGTTTTAGGTGATAAAGAAAAAGCAGTAAATGAAAGTTTAATGGAAATAGCAATGGAATACATAAGTAATAAACCTATGGATGAACTAACGTTAGTTGAATTTTTAGAGGCTTTGAAAAAAGCTTGGGAGGCGGTAAATCGAGTTGATTATATTAAATATGAAGTTGGTGAAGATGGGAAGATTGTTAGGTGGCTATGCTACCATTCAATGAAATCTACTGTAGTTTCTGAATTTTTGTATAATCATATAAATTATATATTTCAAAAATATTTTGAAAAAGATTGGGATCATAAAGAAACTCTAACTCCTAACGGTTTCTCGATTACATTCAAATTAAAGAGGAACAAAGATCTCATATAT
>QMVZ01000052.1 GCA_003661365.1 Thermoproteota archaeon
ATCTCTGGGTATAGAGAAAGAGGAGATCTTCTGAGGGCACTAAACGGGATATCTGGAACTGAAATTATAGCTAAATGATCGAGTACTTCCTCTCAAACATCGCTTTCGTGGCCACAAAGATGTTGTATCTATCTTCTCCTCTTATCTCCATAAGAACCCTCTCGACTATGGCACCAATTGGATCCTTAAGTCCAACTCTCTCTTCTATATCTGTGAAAGAAACGAATGGAAGTCTCCTTCTTTCCTCTAATATCTTAATCAGGGTTTTCTTGCCTACTCCGGGCAAAAGCTCAAGTTGATGCAGTCTCGGAGTTATGGGAACGCTTTCATTAAAAAAAGAAACGAAAAAACTCTCCCTCTCAGTAACTATCCTACTTACGAGCATAGGGAGATTGGACTTGGCGGGGGGAATGAGGTCCTCATAATCCAAATATCGGATAAACCTGCTAACATGTTCTCTGGGTCCCTTTCCAACAAAGACCTTCATACTTTCTTCTATTCCACTCTCAGGTCTTGCCAGAAACTCCATTAAAGAGAAATACTTATCTCCTATAACTTGGGCGCTAAGGGGATGTCCGTATATAGCTAGTACATAAGCCCAGCTGTCGTGAGGCATGCTCTGCCTTCTGGGATCATATCTCCACATTATCTACTTTTCCTCCCCCTTTTCTAATGACTTGAGAATCTCCAAGATCCTGTCATACGATTTTGCGTCGAGTAACGGGTAAGACCTGAACAGCATGGGCCTCAGTTCATCTTTGCTTTTTGGCATGATGTTTACTATCATCACAGCGTCCTCTTCACTAAGCCCAATCTCTTCAATAAGCTGCTCAACAGCCTTACGACATGCATCAGCATCTCTAACTTTAACGAACTTCGAAAGGTATTCAAACAACCTCTTTTGATCCCTTGCAAGCACGGACTGATCTTTAGCCCACCTTTCATGGATAAAGGCCCTAACTTCAGCCAGGGTCAACGGTTTTTTCTCTGGGGGAGCTTTTTCTAACGACAAACATATTCACCTCTGCTCCTGATGAGGTTTCAGATGGATTGGAGATACGATTAGGTGCTTGACCTTTTTGCCCACTTTTACATCCACTAAGTAACAATGACCCCTCTTCCCAGCAACGACCCCTACTTTCCCCTGATACCTTCTATGAGGAAATCCTCCTTCCTTGAAGTAAGGGAAAACGTCTATGACAACTTTCTGTCCTACTTTATACTCCATAAGAAATTTAGAAGGAGGAGGCATTCCCCTCTCTCTTGGCTTCTTTCTGAGGAACTTCCTTGACTTATGCAGAAAACCTGCTGATCTCCTACCCATGCACCTCTACCTCTCTCATCAACTCATCGGGGACAATTATGTCGATAACATCAAGTTCGCTACAAAAAGCTTTTTCTCCCAAAATCTCAGAGACGCTAGGCTTGGTTCTACCCCCATCACCATCAATCAGTTCTTTTATATAAAGCCCACCATCACATTCTATCGTCATTTCGAAGGAACTCTCTGATAGAGGCTTTGTAGACACCTTGTATACCATCTTCTCCCTGAGAAGATCTGCTCTACGATGAAGTACCCTCGTTGGAGTTTTCTGCCTGATCAGCCTGTTAGAAAGTTCTTTTTCAAGTTTTTTGAGACTCTCAAGGGAGATTTTTCCTTCTACAGTTACTTTCGCAAGATAGATCTTTCGCATAAGGCTTGAGGATTCTTTTATCAGGATTACAGTCTTCTTGCTGGCCTTCTTTAGATCAGATACCTGCACAACTCCCTCTAACTTTGAGTTGATTTTCCTCTCCAACTCTTCAAGGTTCACTCTTCTCTTCCTTGGCTTTATTAGTTCCATTACAAATGGTCTTCCTCTGCCTAACATCCTTACGTCAAAATCCTCTCTTCCTGCAGCATGAAGTTTGTAATCCTCAGCTTCAAACGCTGCCTTCATTATGTCTCCAATATAGGACTCAATAGTTCCTTCAGCTTCTGGAACCCATCTAGTTTGATATAGGCCCCTCTTTAGCTTCCTATAACGCCCAAAAACGTATACAGAGGCGGGAATAACCTCGACTTCTTTGCGAATAAAATCAAAACTGACTAGCACATCTGGCTTATCTGATTTGACATCAAGTCCAGTCTTAGAAGCGATAATCTCATCAGCATACTTGTTTATCACAACCTTCAGGCTTTCTGCTGTCCACATACCATGTCTTGCCCTTAATTCATCTTCCCTCTCTACTATATCTGCTGGAAGCTTAGTTCCCGATTTAAACGAATCCAGCTCCAGTTTTGATAAGGAAACAAGTGCTTTATTTATTAATTCTGGAAGAACTGATGGCACTAGCCCTTTGCACACCGAACACTCTCCACTTAACCCTTTAATTGCGTTCTCCCCTACAACTCCTTTTTCCTTTGACAGAAGTTCTAACATCTTTCTACCCAGTTCCCAGGGGGCGTCACCTGAAAGTGTTGCCAGCAGACTTCCAAGACAGAATTCGCAAAGAGTGTGCTCCTTTAGAAGCTCTTTAGCTTGCTCTATAGCGATCTTATCTTTTTTTGGCATCTCCTCTATTGTATCAAAACTCACCCTTTCAGAACTCCCTAAGTAGAGATCATACTCCTCCGGTGATTCTTACAATCTTCCTTCTGCCTAAGGCGGTCCAATATTCAACTTCTATTCCTGGAGCCAGCTTAGATCTTATCTCCTCATCCTCTGGAGGTTCTATCTCAAACATCTCATAACTCTCCATGTCCATAAGTTGGACCGATTCTGGCGTGACATTTACTACCTGAGCAGTCCTTTTATCTATAATAGGAACCTCTACGGACTCATCTGCTCTAAAGATCTTACTCCTCCTTACTCCGTCAAATACTCCTCGAGCATCTATCCTGATCTTTGCCGAGCCATGCTTGCCTGGCTTGGATTTAGATAGGTCCAGAACCACGCAAGGCTCTCCATCTATCATAATGTAGCTCCCTGATTTCAACTCGCTAGCAGACATTCTAGTTATAGCCAATTATAACAACCCCCTAATCGTTCTGGGAGAGATTACCTATAAGATTTCTGGAACCTAGCCCTTGCACTGCGTCCACCGAACTTCTTAGGCTCTGTTCTTCTTGGATCGCCCACCAGAATGGTCCTATCGTACTCTCTGAGTGTTCTCTCAAGTTCCTCCGATCCAGTCCACTTAACGAGAGCTCTGCCTATCGCCATCCTTATAGCATCTGCCTGACCCATGAAACCTCCACCCTTGACCCTTACCTTGATGTCTACACTCCTTGCATAGTCCCTAGCCAACCAGAGGGGCTCAAGGATCTTCATTCTCACAAATTCATTAGGAGCGTATACCTCAACGGGGAAACCATTTATGTAGAGCCTTCCCCTACCTGATCTCAAAACAGCAAAAGCTCTTGCTTCCTTCCTTTTAGCTGAAGCCGTGGCAATACCTTTTACGGCCTCCTTAGTTTCGCTCATCCTTTCCACCCCAGACTCTTGGCTAACCAATAAACTGTCACCTCTTTTTTCTGCTTTTTAGGTTTCAAGTTTTCAACAGTATATTCCAGAGGGAGTTCGAGTATATCCACCTTTCTAAGTTCTGGGGGCACTCCTATGAATACCCTCAGCCTTCTTAATGCCTCCCTTCCTTTGGCTTTCTTCATTGGAAGCATCCCTCTTATAGTCTTCCAAACAATTCTATCAGGAGTCCTGGGCTGAACCGGACCCTTGGTTGGTTTAGGCTTTCCTTCAATGCTCCTTCTCTTTTGGTACTTCTCAAGAATAGTCTCAGGATTTCCTGAAATAATCGCCTTCTCAGCATTAATGATAGCTACTCTTTTCCCCTCTAAAAGCCTCTTAGCAACGAAACTAGCAAGTCTTCCTAGAATCTTTCCATTTGCATCGATGACTAGATCATAATTACCCACATAAGACACCTCAGACTATTATTCTGACCCCAGAGCCCCTTGGATTCTCTTTTATAAGATCTTCGATGGAAATGACCTTCCCTCCAGCCTCTATAATCTTTTCCTTTGCCTTTGGGGATACTTTGAGAGCTGCTACAGTAACTGGCTTATCTAACCTACCATATCCTAAAACTACTCCTGGCACTACAACAGCACTTGCTTCCTGGGCGTACTTACCAATCTTCCAGACATTCACTGCTACCCTCTTTCTTCTCGGTTTCCTGATGATATCCGCAACCCTCTTCCATATCTTGGCTCCGTTCACCCTAGCGCTCTTCTCTAGTAGGTTTATCAGTCTAATGACTGAAGGATTCGTTGGTCCAGTTGGTTTAGGCACTTCCTATAACCTCCCTCTACTCTCGATGTTGCCAAGCTTGTCAATGATTCCTGCAAGTGGATGAGTTACCCATATAATAATACTTAGCATAAACCGATACCATCCTCTAAGATATTTATTCAGACAGAATGAACCAACAGGCCCCTAAATCTTGAGACTTGCGTTCTAGAATGGTGCGGGGGGTGGGATTTGAACCCACGCGGGCCTACGCCCACCAGCGCCTCAGGCTGGCGCCTTGGACCTAGCTTGGCTACCCCCGCCCAATAACGTAGGGATGTTGGAACAGAATTATAAAGTTAGAGTCAGGATTGGCTGGCCTCCTTAATAGAGTTTTCTAAAATCTCTAACTTGTTTAATAATTCTTCAGCGGCAAGAAGGAGGATTTGGTCACAATCAAGCGCCCCAGTAGATTCAAACTTGATGATGATCCTGCTATCATCGTATTCGACTTTAACGGCAGGTTCTCCAAGATCTAAAGCACATCTCCTTAGGACCTTTTCAAGTTCTGGATGGTATGGGGCATCCAAAACTCGAAGTACCCCGTCCTCTTGAACTACTTCAGCGTTCAATTGCTCTAGAAGCTCCTTGGCTTTTGGACACTTCCGAGGATCGAAAACATAAATAGGGTAGTACCTGTATCCAAGTGCAGCGACGGCCTGCCACTTTACATGCTGCTTGCCTCTTCCAATCCTTGCAATAGCCTCTAGAGAAAGCCTCTCCCCTTTGTTCATGGCTATGATGGGGATGTTAGGGTTAGCTGGGTACACCTCCGGGTCAGAACTCTCAAGCTGTCCAGAGTAAACCACCGTTTGTTCTTCCTCTGCTGTTACATCAAGTCTCAATCTAACCGAGAAATCCTCGCCGAAGTCCAGCACTTTCAACGGAGTTTTTAAAGGAATTAAGGCGAGTCTGTGTGCTATGTATTCATCAAAAAACGCAGTAGTGTTTGCCAGAAATATCACCTCATCGATTGCTAAGATGGGTACTTCCGACTGAATTATTCTCCTATAAGCGTTGGCAAACACTGGTTTAGTATCCTCCAACAACAATCTGACGAAGTCAGGTCTGTATTCCAAGATCTTGCATTTCATCATCTTAACACTCCCATCAGGCACGATAAGAGGCTGATAATCTTAGGCTATAATCTTTCCCACAACTCAAGATGTGTTGTTTTCATCTTCCTCTCTCCTGCCCCTTTCTTTCAAAACTTCAGCCCATGGATTGTCCTTTACGAACTCTTCTATGAGTTCAGGCGAGTACTCTTTTGGCTGAGGCTTTACTGCTGTTCTTCCTACGCTGGGCTCAAGCTTGGCTGGCTTTTTAATGACTTTCTTCTCGACAGATTTCTGCTCAGAGAGGAGCAGGGATGAATCTAGGGGTGGCTGGCTTTTTGAGCCTCTCGAGGAAATAAGGAGCTTTATAACTTCTTCTAGAAGAGAAATTCTCCTCTGTAATTCATCAACGGTTCTCTCAACATTATTTATCCTTCTTTCTCCCTCTACTCTCCTTATGACTCTCTCTAGAATCTCTTCTAATCTCTCCTCCGTTAAGCTCACGTGTGTCTCCCTCTCCTTTTTTAACGCAGGCTTTTTATCCTCTTTGAATCTAGATTCCATCCTCTTTTGAATTTTTGACTTGAAAGACGAAATTTCTGGAGGTTTTGACCTTGATACAAGCTCCTCAATTGCTGAAATGGGAATACTCAATTGAATCGAGTCCCTAATCCTAATTATAGGAGATCCTCCCGTTTCTTCGTTTAACTCATCAACAACCTCTTCCAACTTATCAACCCAATTATGAGGAGCCCAAACGTCAATATAATCGACGAAAATTTCTTTTTCCTCTAAATACTTAATTTCGTTTCTGATAGTCTCCACAAACTCCTCGATGCTCTCTGGAACCAGAAAAATAGCAAGAACCTCACTACCTCCTTCAAAATCATCAATATGGACGTAAACAGAGTATTCATCTTCTCCGGGCCTTGATAACTCAGCCCTGCTGCCAAGTTGCTTTTGATACCAGTTGAGCATTAGGTCCCCAAGGTTCTTTGGTGAGGTTGTCAACTCCAATTTTACTCAACAAAGAGGTGGAATATAAAGTGCTATTTAGACCCTCCTGCCCCTCCTTCCATGGGGACGTCTGGTCCCGTCATGAGGAATCGGGGTTACATCCTCAACTCTCAATATCAACAACCCGGCCCTTGACAACCCCCTTATTGCGGCCGTTGCTCCAGGACCCGGGATTCTGCTTCTAATACCTCCAGGAGCTCTAACCTTCGCTATTACTTGAGTAATACCCTTTCTCTTTGCGTCCCTGGCTGCTGCCATAGCAGCTTTTAAAGCCGCATAAGGCGAGCCTTCAAGCCTATCTGCGTCGACAAACATCCCTCCACTGTATATGGCGATGGTTTCTGCTCCTGTGATGTCTGTAATGTGGACTATGGTGTCGTTAAACGAGGAATAAACATGAGCTATCCCTATCCTTTCTTTACTACCTCTCTTACGTGACATTAAACCACCTCAAGCTGCTTCGTTGGCAACTGGAGACTCAGAAGATTCAGGTTGAGGTTCTGAAGGCTTCTCTGCCTGAGGTTCGAGTTCAAATAGGCATTCAATCAGACCTTCTTCTTCGACAGGTACCAAATAACCAGGTTGTCTTATTCTCCTCCCCGCAACCATCACTTTGCCATGAACGATTAGTTGGCGGGCCATATAAGGAGTCTTAGCGAACCCCTTCCTCCAGACCAGTGTTTGTAGCCTTCTCTCTAATATGCTCTCGGTGGAGAGGTCTAAGACATCGTCCAACATAGCTCCTTCACCAAGTACCCCCATCCTCTGAAGCTTCCCGATTATGATCTTCTCAGACTTAGCTCTCTGTTCCTTAGGAAGTTCAAGCAATTTTCTGGCAATCCTTCGGTACTTCCCTGCTATGTAAGCCGCTCTCCAAAGTTCTCTTTTATTCCTTAGCCCATATAATCCAGCTAGTCTAGTTGATTCTTCAAGAACTCGCCTATCCCAGGGTTTTCTAGGCCGTTCATATTTTTTCTTCGGCTTCTTAGGGTCCCCCACTTTTTGTTTCACCTCTTCTTTCTCTTATAACCAATGGTTCTGCCAGCTCTTCCGGTTGTCTTAGTTCTCTGTCCTCTAACCTTTAGCCCTAAATGATGCCTTATCCCTTTCCAGCTTCTAATTGCTTTCATCCTCTTTATATCCTTCTCTACAACCAGTCTAACTTCGTCTCCTAGGAAATGAAGGCTTTCTCCAGTCTCATAGTCCTTTTGTCTGTTTAACATCCACCAAGAAATACCGTACCTCTCAGGATTCGTCAAAATGTCCTCTATCTGTGAGAGCTTCTCGTCCTCTATCTCTCCTATTCTCCTAAAGGGGTCTATTCCAGCTACCCTAAGTACAGCATGAGCATAGGATAAACCAACACCCCTTATGTCCAGAAGGGCAGCTAGTGCTGGCTTAGTTCCATCTAGCGAAGTCCTAGCCAACCTTACTATCCTTTTAGTCTCTTGACTCAAGGTGCTCCTCCACCTTCCTACTTCACCCTTCCAATCATAAGTGGAATTTAATTGTTATGGCGCCGGGGGTGGGATTTGAACCCACGCGGCCCAAAAGGGCCACGGGCTCTCCGCCAACTACAGACTCCAGGCCCGCCCCATACCGGACTAGGGTACCCCGGCAGACTGAATCTATTCATATCCTATTTTTAAACTCTTTATTATCCTTTTAGGCGAGAACACGCCAAACAAACTCTCACTTAAGAGAGGACCCAATTCTGGAATGAGGCCCGTGGCCATTGTGTTTTCCTTACAGATCAATCTATGGCAGAGAAAGGATAGCCTTTCTATTTTAATGACATCAATGCTGTGACCAGACCTATCTAGTGCCTCTTCTATCTGATCTCTTGACGCTCCAGTCACGATAAGCGCATCCAAACCATCTTTAATTAACTCCATGAAGTCCCTTATTTGCGCAGGCGACAGAGCACCCTCCACTTTTTCATCCTCTATCTTACGGACTATAAATTCCAGAGGCATGTGTTCCACTATTCCAAAATACTTCACAATTGTACGGAGAGGTAGCTTTTCATTTGCTACTAAGGATTCTCTTAAAGAGTAGAGTGGTATTAATGCGTCCTTTTCCTCGATAAAAGCATCCAAATACAACCCATAACCAAATTTTCCCACGTCCTTGGCGAATCCTCTCAGTATATCTCCAGGAGAGGCCTCTGAAAGACTTCTTATCTCACCATAAACTTTCTTAATGAAGTTTGCCGCCGCTACCTCGTCTTTTCCGCTAATGGCTACCTTTACCCACTCTTTAACGATCTCAAAATCCACAACCTCAATTTCCAGATCCTGGATGTGTCTCATAACCTCGTGTCCAAAAAGCTCAAGTTTTTGGATAGGATTTCTACCATAAATCTTCTCAGCTAGCAAAAGTTCAATCATGCTTCATCTCCTTCAATAATACGTCGATCAGCCGTATCGCCTCCTTTATCTTTTCTACAGCTTTTTCCCTATCGACCGGAATCAAAGATGCGCCGCAAACAGGACATAAGAACCCGCTCTCGGGTCCAAATGCCGCTTCTTCAAAAGATATCTTAATATGAGAGGGATCTGCAGCACAAACGTAGTACTCTCCACCTTCTTCGACCTTGATTTCTTCTTCTAGAACCTTTTTCGTTCTTTCTAACCTTTTTTCAACAAAAGATGGTGCAATCTTCTCATTTAAGACCCAGAAAACTAGTCTTTCTCCTTCTTCCCCCTTTCTCACGATCTGAAAAGCCAAATTTAAGTCATGAAGCCTGTAAAGTATCCTCCTTACATCGGCTGGACTCATGTCCAGCAATTCTATGAGTTCTGTGGTCTCCACTTCCCCTTTACTAAATGCTTTAAGTAGGGCCTCTGCAATCTCTGGATCTCCAAGTGCGATAGTAAGTGCCACGAGCAATAGATCTTGTTCTTTCATAATGGTCAATAATATTGAACACGGAAAATTTATAGAGGCATCGTCTTTAATTAAA
>QMVZ01000053.1 GCA_003661365.1 Thermoproteota archaeon
GGACGCTTGTGGAAGGGCTAAACCAGAAATAGCGATCTCCACAACTCACGTTAAGGGGATACCAATTGCTCCTTTAGCTGCTGTTACTCCATTTGGGGATGTGGCCATCCTCAAAACAGCTCTCAATGATTACACTGCGGAAGATATCTGTAGGCAGATTGCAGTAGCATCAGGTGGAACTTGTGGCGTTGCCAGATGCCCTGCAACTCCAAAACAGTTGAAAGGAGGTATCGTTGAGGGATCAATTAGCAGGTGCATCAAAGTTGGAAGGAATATAAGGGAGGCACTGAAATCAGGGAGGGATCCAATAGAGGCGTTTATAGAAGCTACTGGTGGCAAAGAAATCTTTACAGGCGTTGTAAAGTCCTGGGAAAGGGAAGAGAGAAGGGCATTTATGTGGGGAAATGTTGAGATAGAGGGTAGGGGGCCTTACGACGGTCACAGGATCAGAATATTCTTCAAAAATGAGTTCTTGATAAGTTGGCTTGATGAGAGGCCATACGTGACCTGTCCAGATCTAATTTGTGTAATCGATGTGAAAACTGGAAGAGGGCTTTCTAATTGGGTAGATCTCAAGGATAACTTGGGAAAAGAGGTTGCAGTCGTGGGCGTAGCATCTGCTGAAATATGGAGGAGTCCAAGGGGAATAGAGATATTTGGTCCCAAACACTTCGATTTTGACATTGAGTACGTGCCCCTCGAGAGAATTTCCCTCAAGTAAGACCAATGGACTGGACAAGTATAACGGGTGAAGATATACAGAGCTCTTCTCCGTGCACATTAAGCTGGTAATATGAACTAAATCTCCCCTTGGGTTGAATCATGGGTCTCTCTCCTCGTCACAACTTGGTAAGAACATTTTTTATGTTAAAGAGTAAGTTTAGGTAATATCGAACTCGACCCTGAACCCAATTATGCTCAAGAAGGACGGGGACAAGAAGTGATCAATTGTCGTCATGACGAGGGTTCCTATCAAAACTCCCATGTTGTTGGCCACTCCTCCGAGGATAACCATGCTTAGGACAGTGAACGTTATCAGAGGAATGAAGTCGTCTGCAACCACACCCTGGATGTAGAACGTTCTAAGAACTCCGGCCACCGCAGCGAGAGCGCTTCCTATAACCATCGCAATCCCCCTTGCTCTTGGAATCTCTTTACCCAGAACCATTGCAGCAAGGTCGTTGTCCCTTATGGCCTTGAGGAGCCTACCGAACGGAGATTGTGTGAGCCTCTGGACGTAAATGTATGTGGCAGCAGCCATCATTAGCACAACGACGGAATATAGCACGCTCCTGAGGTTGACGTTATCGATCCAACGGAACGGGTTTGGAATGCCCTTTAGCCCTGTTAGCCCACAAGCTACCCTCTTCTCATTCCTGGCTATTATCCTGCCTATCTCCCCTATGAATATCAAGGTAATGGCTAGAAAGGTTTCCTTCAACCTCAGACCCGGATAGGAGCCCAGATAACCAAAAACCCCTCCTATAATAGCTCCTACAACAAGCGAAAGGATGAACAAACCTATTGCGAGCACTGGATGCTGTGAGGCATATGCAGTTCTAAGGTAAGCTCCTTGCTCCGAACAGAAGTCTGCGGTTGATCCAGACAGTCTGTATATGATGTGAGCCGTTATGTTTCCAGAGACCTAAGCCCCAGCGGTTGACGCCTAGGGCTGTGATGTACCCTCCCAGGGTAACGAGCTCTGCATGGGCGAAGTTGGATATCTTCGTGACGGAGTAGCTCATTGTTAGCCCCAGAGCCATCATGGTGTACATACAACCAGGGGTTATAGAGTTCATCAGAGGAACCGATAGATCCATGTTATGCCCTCCCTAAGAAAGCCTCAACGAACTTCTCATCAGAAAGTAATTCAGAATCAGGCCCTTTCATCACCACCTTCCCTCCCGACATCACGTATCCCATGTGGCAGAGGCTTAAAGCCCTTCTGGCGTGCTGTTCTACGAGCAGAACTGTTATGCCGGAGCTAACTACCTCCCTTATTCTCGAGAAGATTTGACCTACCACCTTGGGGGCTAGAGCTGCGGCAGGATCGTCCAAGAGGAGGACCTTTGGCCCCTTCATCAGGACCATCGCCATTGCTGGCATCTGTCTCTTTCCCCCACTCAACGTCCTTGCCTTTTTTGCCATGTAACCCTTTAGCCTTGGAAATAGTTCCAAAACCAACCCCATCCTCTTTTCAAATTCTTCTTTTTGTTTAATCAAGTAACCAGCCATTATCAGGTTCTCCTTCACCGTAAGGTTTGTGAAGATGCTTTCAACTTAGGGCAAATAGGTAATACCCTTCCGAACCCTCGTATGGGGGGCCGACGTTATCTCCCTGTCCCTAAACTTGATCTCCCCCGAAAAAATGTCAGTTATGCTCATTATCGTCTTTAACAGGATTGACTTCCCACTGCCATTTGGTCATATGATTAGGGATATGTCCTCTTCCATGAAAGTCAGGTCGACATCATCAAGAGCCCTTAAGGCACCAAAGTACTTGGAGAGAGTGAACTTCCAGCTTCTTCCCTGCATTTTTCTATCAGTGTTGTAGGATCGAAACTATATAATACTTCCTTGAACCTGTGATCGATCTCTTTCCACCGAAGAAATTGTGTCTTAGTCTAATATAGAGCCACCAACACACTTGGTAGAAAAAGAAAGCAAGGGGCCCTCTAGTCCAGCCCTACCTTCACTGGAACTGGTATAAGCCAAGTTACGCTGTCTGAAAGCCGATCGTAAATTGCTGCTAGCACCCAGTTTGGTTTTCCAGGGCCATATTGCTCAGTTCCTGGACCTTAAAGCCACTCTTAGTCTTGCGGATTTAGAAGCTCACTGGGATCTAAGACGACCCATATGTTGTAAATAGACAGTGCCTTGTCTCCATCCTTGTTGAGGTTGCACCCCCCGTTTGCTCCGAAGTAGGAAGCAGCTATTTAGAAACTATATAATCCATATTTTGCCGATATGAAAAGTGCATAACACGCACGATTTGTGGTTCATTCGTTAGAAGTCTAAGAACGAACTAAACTATCCTCTTATTTTAATGTCAAACGCATCTCTTAATCCATCCCCTAGCAGATTAAACCCCAAAGTTGTGATAAAAATCGCTATACCTGGGAAAGTTGTAATCCACCACGCAGATCGTAGATAGCGTCTTCCATCGTTTATCAAAGTACCCCAATTGATCATTCTTGGGTCACCTAAACCCAGAAAAGACAAAGTTGTAAGGGATAGAATGGCCGCCGCTATGTCAATGGTTGCCGTGACTATTATTGGTGAAATGCAATTTGGTATAATGTGATGAAGGATTATATGAAGGTCACTTGCTCCCATCGATTTTGCAGCTTCTACATACATAGACTCTCTGAGGCTTAAGAACTGGCTCCTTATCACCCTGGTCATCCACGGCCACCAAAGAAAGCCCATAACTATTACTATTGTAACCATTGAGCGTACCTTAAACATCGAAACAGCTACAATCAAGAGTATGAGATTAGGTATTGTCAAAATAAGATCTGTAAACCGCATCAATACATTATCAATAATTCCGCCATAATAACCTGCAATACTTCCAATAACCAATGCTATGGCGGTCTCTATAGCAACAACTCCCACAGCAGCTAGTATTGATGGCCTCGAACCCCATATGATATAACTGAGAACGTCTCTACCTAGATGATCCGTTCCTAATAAGTGTTTGTTAGATGGAGGAAGAAACTTCCTTGGTGGATCTATCCAGCCTTCCTGTGCGGGACTATAGGGAGATAAAAGTGGTGCCAATAACGCCATTAAAATCACGCTTATAACTATGAAGGCCCCAATAATTGAAACCCGATTCCTTCTGAATTTCATCCATACGATGTAAGCTCGACCAGATCTGAACATCTGATTCTCACCTCGATCAATATTTTATTCTGGGGTCTATCAATGCATAGGCGATATCTGTAACTAAGTTTGCGATATAAACCATTAAAACAATTATTACAGAGAGACCCATAAGACCTGTGTAATCTCTGTTGAGGGCAAATGTTACAGCAAGCCTGCCCATTCCAGGCCAAGCGAATATCACTTCAGATACTACCGCTCCTGAGAGAATAAAGCCAAGACGCATGCCTACAACTGTAACTACAGGAAGCAAGGCGTTTCTTAGGGCGTGTTTGTACACTACGACTCTCTCTCTTACACCTTTAGCTCTTGCGGTGGTTATGTAGTCTTGACTCAGTACGTCTAGCATAGTTGATCTGACTAGTCGGAACAACCATGCCGTATATCCAACGGTAACAGAGAGAACTGGAAGAAAGAGATGCCGTAAAAGATCGGATAAAGCTGCAAACCCCGTGAAATCAGCACCCGCTGTTGAGGCTCCGCATATTGGAAACACTCCCAACTTTAATCCAAATACTAGCATTAAAATCAAAGCAAACCAAAAATTGGGCATTGAATAGCCGAATAGCGCGGTTATCGAACAAACATTATCAAATATTGAATATTGCTTGACTGCAGCAATGACCCCCAACGTGATAGCTATCACTAATGCTAGCACTTGAGCTGTAAACATAAGCATTATTGTATACCAAAACCGAGATCTGATTAGATCTAGAACTGACTGTCCTATGAATGGTCCACCATACGAAAACCCAAAATCACCTCGAAGCAATTTTTTGATCCAGATCAAATACTGAACATATATGGGTCTATCTAGGCCTAAACTTTTTCTTACTTGGTCAATCACTTCCCGAGGAGGTGGATGGCCTGTTTCTGTAAACATGATTTCAATAGGATCTCCTGGTGCCAAGTGGATCAGGGAGAATATTACTACTGTCGAGAGGAAGAACATTGGTATTAAAATAATTGTTCTTCTAACCGTGTAATCCCATAGGGCCATTGGATCACTTCCCAATATCTTGAAGGATTAAAAAAAGGGGAGAGAGATTTTTTCTTTATCTCAATTAATTCAACTTATCGCCTTCTAACCAGTACGTACGTTAGCACTATGCCTATTATGATGCCTCCTATGAAACCGCCCAAAGTAGGCATTAGTGATGGTCCTGTTGGGGCTGGTGTCTCCGCTGGTTGTGGAGGCGGCCACTCGGGATATCCTGCCTTCCTTAAACACTCTCTAGCTTTGTCGAGGTCATACGTATAGTACTTCGCATTTGGGTTCCATGCCCAAGAAGACTTGTGAATCTGAGAATTAGCATGCTCTGCAAGCCCCATCATAAGATCGTTTATGATCTTGTCATAAGGGGTAGCGTACGCAAGGGCTTGTCTTACGTATTTGTTATTCAAGACTGGATGGTCATTGTTTAATGCAATGAACCATGTAGCGGGGAATGGAGCTAGATTCACATTAATATCTGGCCTTTCTTTCTTCAACCTTTCAATTTCACCTGCAAGCTCTGTTGAATATCCGGTATGAAGTATATCGACATCGCCAGCTTCTAGAGCTGCCAAAGCTGTGGTTGCTTCAGGTATAATTACTTGGATAAATTCGTCAATGAAAGGTCTTCCTTTGAAGTAGTCATCGTTTGCTTCAAATTTGACGTATTCACCTTTTTTCCATTCTACGAACTTCATAGGACCAAGGCCAGGAGGCGGTTCTTCAGTATTGTACTTACAAGTTCTAAGCTGGTCGTGTGGAATATTGCCTAAGACATGCTTAGGTAAGATGGCGCAATATCCTCCAGGGGGTGCCAGCAAAGTTAAGATTTCGGGCGATGGTTTGTTGAAGTGAAAGATGACTGTGTAGTCATCTGGAGCTTCAACTGATTTTATTACCGCTGATAGATCCCCATAATAGGTCGAACCCGTGGCCGGATCTAATATCGCATCAAATGTCCACTTTACGTCTGCCGAGGTCATTGGTACTCCATCATGAAACTTTACATCATCCCTTAGATGGAGAATCATCGACATTCCGTCTTCTGAAAGTTCGTAATCTTTAACGAGTTCAGGTTCTAGGCTGAAAGTTTCTTTTTCAAAATCGTAAACAAGTCTGAATAAACAACGATGAATAGGAAGATAGCTAAGGTACCCGCCATCTCCAAACATTGGAAGCAACACTGTAGGGTCTTCACTCATGGCATACCTCACTGTGACGTGGTCTTCTTCCGTCTTTCCCTCCACAGTCCAGAGATCTATATCGTAGCAGTTAAGTCGGATACAATAGTTCTTTATATTTGCTTTTGTAAAGTATGCCCTCATAGGCCAAGCTATAACTATCTCGTTAACCTCTTCCTGTTTCTGCTCCTGCCACTTATATATCCATTCCTTGCGTTCTGTCATATTGTATGTACTCATGCATTTACGGAGGTACATATCTGCTCTACTGTCGTGTGCCGCCCAGTAATTCCATCCCAGCGGAGGAATTCCTTCAGCAGTAAAGCAGCCAAGATAATAGACAAGATCTGTAGGAATCCAATTATACGATTGGAGATATACATCAAAGCCTCCCTCATCATGGGTGGGGAATGTTGGAAAACCACTCTTACCCCAGATCCTTGATCTTACAGTAGCAGTTTCATAGCCTTCTAAGACTAGATTTACTCCAATCTTACCCCATTCCTCTTGAAGTAAGACACCCACATCTCGCTGAAGCGGGTTCGCTGTATTGTACAGGTATTTGAGCGTGAACAATGGCTCAGGTTTTTCCTGAGACATAGTTTGCATGTGTATGCTAGATATTATTGAAGTGAAAATCAATAGAAAGCCAATGGAGAGTAATACAAATGTTACGATTCTCGATTTCATAGTAGTTATATCTTTGAGTCCTTAATAATATTAATTTTTCGTAATATACGCGAGAGCATAGGTATTTCACATTCTTGATGTTTATGGATGTAAGATGCTCAATAGCCATCTCAAAGATTATTAATCTTCTGCAGCATAAGAACGAGGGTTAAGAGATGCAAAAGATGACCTCTAAAGAGAGGATGTTGGTAGCTATCAATCTTGGGGAGCCAGATATTATGCCGGTAGCTCCTTACATCGGCTCTTGGTATGCACCAAAGCTTTGTGGGTTACAGATTTCAGAATATACTCTGGGAAGCAACAAAAAGCGAGCCCAAATTTTATTAGAGGCGCAAAGAAGGTATGGTTATGATTGGATAATGGCTGGGAGTGGTCATCCACATGACTGGAAAGATAACATAGAAATTAAAGATGCAGGTAATTTCTATCTCGTTATAGATAGAACCAACGGAACAAAGAAAAAATACCCTAAGGATGATGTACCACATACTCCATTCCAAAATCTTGCCTTTGAAGAGATAGAGAAAATGGAGATCCAAGATCATGCCGATATTTTACGGAGCGGAGTACTTGAACAAGTCGAAATAATATCAAGAAAGGCTGGCAAAGATGTTCTTGTCGTTGGACAGACAACTTGTCCTTGGTCTAAGGCTCGTAGACTAACTGGATTAATTGAATGGTTTAAAGCCTTGTATACATCTCCAGAGCTTCCTAAAAAAGCAATGGACTATGCCCTGAAAGCCAATTTGGAATATGCGAAGGCGCTTATCGAAGCAGGAGTAGAAGCTCTTTTTATCGAAGAAGGGTCAGTTGGAGCTGACAGCATTCCTCCCGAATTTTATGAGAAATTTGCATTCCCATATGAATATGCCTTCATCAAAGAACTAAAAAAGATGGGTGTACCCGTGATACTTTCGGTTACAGGCAACATAATGCCTATACTTAATAAGCTCCTAGAAACGAATGTTGATGCCCTGCACTTTGAAGAGAGCAAAAAAGGGTTTGAGATACCTATATTTGAAATTAGAAAACGCCTGAGAGGGAAAAAGTGCTTCTTTGCTCCATTTGATGCAGTTAATTTACTACGAACAGGGAGCAAAGAGGCAATAGAGAAGGCTGTAAAAAAGATTATAAAAATTGGAAAAGGAGGAGGGGTAGTCTTATCTACGGGGAGCCCTGTACTTAAGGATGTACCTTTAGCTAATTTCGAAACAATGATAAAATCTGCAAGGAGATACGCTCAATTGGACACTCAGCATACCATTGGCTCCTAGCACGTAATGAGGGGTTGTATTTTAATTATTACTGACAATAGTTTCTCTAATTTTTGGAATTTAAAATTCAATCGTCTCCATCGCTTTTTGTAAGTATTTATAAGAAGTGTTGATAGCGTAAATGGCTGGAAACACATATTTACAGTCCTCAATTGGCCCATAAAGTATGAAATCTGCTCCTAGAGCTACTGGAGTGGTATTGATGGCCGTAATACATGGTTTAACTGCTTGGGTGCCCATACGCCTCTCGAAACCGCTCCAAGTAGATATAGCGTTGTGAGCACCGCACCCACAAGGAAAGCCAAATTCCCTCTTTATATCAAGCATTGCTCTACAAGCCATAGATAGACTCGGAATATCTATGACAAAAGTATCGACTAGCGGTTTTGAAATTCCAGCTTGTTCGGCTCTAGGAAGAAGCTCTTTTATGACCTTTACCCTATCTTCACTTTTCATTAATCCAGTTTTATAGGTTAAAAGAATGGCGCTTTCTATACCGCTCTCTTTTATTGCCTCGAGCTCCTCAGATTTTGAAGCTAAGGTCAGGGAATTATAGATTACTCGACTTATTAATCCAACCTCGACGGCATACTTCAATCCTGCGATCCTTACTTCAGGACTAGGTGAATCAATCAGAATAGGCGTCTCGGTAATATCAGATACAAAGGTTAGCAACCTTATCATTGCCTCTTTTGTGGATCCAACCAAATCAATCATGCAAGGGTTCCCAGTTTTGTCAGAAAACTCTTCTTGTAGCTTGATAAGTGCCTCTGCTTCTTCTTTATCTATCTCGCCTGTTTTTTCATTTTTAAGTAATTTTTGTCCATGATAAAATATACTTCCCACAAGCAAAGTCGGATTTTCTCCGGGTTGGCCTCCTACATAAACATTTCCAATCCGAAAAACTCTTTGAGGAGTCTTGTATTTCAACATAGGGGCTTCCCTTCCCTCTAAAGAGCGGAGATTAATAAGTTTTCTCAAATTGTGCGAGGGATTTGAGAGAATAACTTTAAATTTTAGTTGTCTCTTGGACTAAGATCAGTGAGTAAATTGATCAAACTGAGCTTTCCTACATTAAAAATATTGACAAAAGATCAAATTGAAAATATACATAATGCAACATTAGAAGTCTTAGAGAGGACAGGGGTAGTGTTCAAACATCCGGAAGCGCTCAAAATTTTTGATGAAGCGGGAGCATATGTTGACAAAAAAGGACAAAGAGTACTTATCC
>QMVZ01000054.1 GCA_003661365.1 Thermoproteota archaeon
CGTCGCAAAGGTACCCTCCAAAAAGCCTTGAAAAGCCCAAAACCAATGAAGAAAGGGAGGATATGAGTCCTACCTGAGTGTTAGTTGCTCCCAACGATTTAGCGTAGAGCGAGAAATAGATCCCAGCTGCCCTTGAGAAAGGGGTCATTATTGCCCAGCTTATCGTCATGACGATTACGTTTCTCTTGCCCTCTTTCTCCATGGCTGGATCCCCAGCTCCTTGCATACCTTCATCAAGTCCTTCTAATTACATTGAAAACTTGGCTGAAAACCATCAAAATTCCCGCTATAAGAAGGAGGCTGGATCCTAGACTTGAAAACGATAGCTCCGCCCCCAAGGATTCCATCAAACCTACAAAATCGCTTAAAGCCTCCTTTCCTATCGTTATTGACAGGAATTTCATCTCCAGAGCAATTAGAATCATGAGAACAGAGGAAACAAGGGCTTGCTTGTGATACAACTTTCTCCTGAATAGCATTATCAAGGGCCAGAGCCCCACGATCGCCCCTATGAGTGGTGACCAGAAAAGAGGATGGATGTTGACAAGTATGGTCTCCTCAGAAGCGATTGCACCGGCAAAGGCTCCAGGAAGCCCCTCGATAGAGATCTTCATCCTGTTAAACAAGAAGAAATCGTAAGTTCCGTTCATTTGGATCCCCATCAGAGGAATAGACATTTTGATCGTGAACCATGGGAGGAAAAGGGAGATCAGGGATAAGAGTTCCGCAGCAACCAGCAGAAACTTATCGAGTGTTGCATCCATATGTGCCAAAGTCCTGGGCTCTTCCACTTGGGAGCTCGAGTTTGGCTCGCTACTGTCAGCTTTTGCCATACAGCCTTTCATCCATCGTAACATAATTAAAATGTACGAAGTAATCTATCTGCCCCAACCCAATGATCCAGTGAGGACTGAGTCAGTTGAAAAGGGAAAGCCTTGAAGGCAAACTCCTGCTTGTCTTACTGGCAGCAGCTTGGGGTGGGACCTTTCCTGTGATGAAGATCGCAATTCTAGACTTGGACGTGTTTTTCTTCCTTTCCTTAAGGTTTGGAGTTGCCCTTCTATCATTCATCCCTCTTCTCGTCCTTACTAAGAGAAAAGTCATTCCAGATGTAAGGAGCATGGGAATAGGAATTGTAGTCTTCTCTGGATTCCTTTTCCAAGTCTTCGGCCTCAAATATACTACAGCGATAAACTCAGCCTTCATAACAAGTCTCAACTCCCCCCTTGTTCCCGTCCTTGGTTTCTTGCTTTTCAGGAAGAAACCCTATCTAAGGGCAGTTTTTGGGATAATCCTTGGAATGATTGGTCTAGCCTTGCTTACTGGAGCTTATAGAGGAATTGCAGTTTCCCTAGGCGATTTCTTGACCTTTTTATGCGCTATTTCTTGGGCGCTTCAGATACTGCTGGTTGACATGGTTACCAAGGAAATAGATGCTCTTGAGCTAGCATACTCTGAGTCCCTTTCGGTATTTGTTCTTTCAACAATCTCATCTCTTGCTGTAGGCGAGAAGTGGCTCATGCCAAAGGGGAGCGGGATGTTAGCAGTGATGTACACCGGAGTAATTGCGACAACTTTTGCCTTCTTTATCCAAGCACTATCTCAAGAAAGGGTTCCTCCAGAGATCACCGGTCTCATGCTTTTGTTAGAACCTGTATTCGCTTCTTTCTTCTCTTTCTTAATCCTTGGAGAGACTCTAGGGATTATAGAGACTTTGGGAGCTTTTCTCATCCTACTAGGGATCAAGATCTCTGAATGACAGCTGACTACTTATCAAATACCTCTTTCTTTTCCTCTCTAGCCTCAAGTCCTGAAATCAGATTATAGGAAAGCCATTAGGCCCTCCCTTTCAGATATCAAATCCTCCTCTCTTACTCCAAATACGGATAAGATCCTTAAGGAGGCGGGAAGAACCTGGTTTCTCACGTAATACTCAAGATCGACGTCTTCCAAAGAGGCCATGAAGTAAGGAGCTGCCCTCTGGTAAAGCTTGCCTTCCCCCTTTAGGATAACGAAGCCTACCTTATCTCCTGGCTCCAACTCCCATCCCGCCTCTATCATCCTCTTCGCGGCCTCAATGTGGGCACCTCTAGCCTTGTACTCCTCAAGAGGTCTTGTGATCTCCTTCCAAATTATCAGATCATCGTACGGGACCTTTCCCTGCCTGAGATCGGATATGAATCCTTTAACATAATCAATTGCCTCTTTCTTCGCCTTTTCCAGGTCTTTTTCGCGTAGCATGATCTCAAGAACCTTTCTTTGTACCTTTCTTGCGACATCTGGCCAGTCTCCTCTAACAACCTCAAGGCCAACTATGTCAAGCCTTCCATCAGGAAGAAGGCCAGCATACCTCTTCTTCGCTTCAGTAAAAATCACTCGTTCGTAAATCTTGTCAATCTTTATCTCCAACCTCAACTTCTCTTCTACAGCTCTCAGAAATGATTCAATCTTATCAGGCTCGTACCTAACGAATATGCTATCTGTATCGCCATAAATCAGTTCGAGGCCATTTTCTTCCGCTATTGATATAGTTTCCCTGATAGTGGCTCTTCCCCAAGCCGTAGTGGCCTCTGCAACAGGCTTTATGTACCACCTGGCCCCTATCCAACCGCTGTACCCATAGCTAGCGTTTGCTATGACCTTCAATGCTTTCTGCCTCGCATCTAGCGCCCTGTATTCTGGGCTCTCAGGATCTAGGGATTTTAGCTTTTCTCTGATCTCCCTCCTTGCTACAAGGAGCTTTGAAAGTACCTCCTTGTAGAATCCCGGAGGCTCTTTTCTAAAGGCATGATTAACTTCCGGGGCAAAGTAATACTCCTCTCCCTCCCCTCTTGCATCAGGGGGTACGTATGTGTCTGGAGATACGTTGTAGGCTATCATGATGCTTGGATACATGCTCGTGAAGTCAAGCACAGCTATCTTCTCGTGCCTTCCAGGCTTTGGCTCAAGCACTATTGCGCCTGGATAGGGCCTGTATGGTCTTTCTACCCTCTCCGGAACTAACTCGCTTCTCTTATGGGCTTCCCTTATTAGGTACCACTCTACCTTGAATCCAACAGCTGCTGTGCCCACGTGATCCAGAGGAATACCAACAAGTTCAGAAAGCTGTATTGCGAAGTCTAAAATGGAAGCGGATATTCCCATAATGCTTTTAGAACATTCAGCTGCATATTGCTTCAGATCTGGCCTCTTTTCAGGGTCCTCCCAATATGAGGGGATTTCGTACTCCCTTATCCTCCTTGGCTGCTCTACTCCAAAGTATTCTGCCATGTTCTCCAGGGTCTTCAACTTGATGGCTGCTATATCCTCTATGAAGTCGTAAAGATCGACGTTCGCCCTCCCAGTCACCGATATATGACCATACGCACTAGTGTGAACCTCTGTTCCTGTCCTAGTTATTGAGAACTTTAAGCCCAATATGCTGGACCTCTTGTTGAGATAAGGCAGGTGCCTCTGGTTCGACTCGAATCCCACCAATATGTCGGGATCGTATTCCTTTACGTACTCTAGAAATCCCTTAATCACCTCAGAATCATCTCCGTTCTCGGAAAAGAAAAGCTTAGAATCGCCTGAACTGTTAAGCGTCGCTATTATTATGACAGGATCTCTCTCAGGCTTAGGAGATCCCCTTTTGCTGTAGTATATTGGGTGAAATGCCATTATCCTGAGATCCGGAGTTCCTTCCCTCTCTACCCTTTTAGGAGCCTCCTTTGCAAGATAAACAGCATCTACCGTGGCATCTGGACCCTTATCAACATCTTCAACTTCTACTTCGTGCCAGCTACATGGAGAAACGTCGTTATCGATCATGTACTTCATGGAATACCTTATGTCATGCTCCAAACACATTCTTACCTGCTCGATTTTTGAGATCTTCTTGGCATAATCGTCTACGACAGCTGGATCCCTGCAAATGACCTTAACAGCTTTCAACTTCTCCCCAAAGTACTTTTTCTCTACTGCCTCAACCCCAACAATATGAGGGAGCTTCTCTCTAATGCTCTCTATCTTCTCTATAACCTGCTGCTCCTTTCCAGCCTTTGGAACAGCGTAGAAATAGCTATAGAACCCTTTATGGATTACTAAGACCCTCTTTCCATCCTCAGAGATCCCCCAAAGCCATATCTCTGGTTTGTGATCTACAACCTCGTGATTTATGTCCAAGAGCCAGAAAACTAGCTTCATCCAGTGATGAAAGGACAAATCCTCTTTTAAATGGTTGCGTTTTGGTTGGACTCAGGTTGTCCCTAGGTAAGTTTGAATGTCTTTTAAAGCTAACTTGGCCGCTAAGGACCTTGCAAATCAGCTTACATTGCTAGCAGACTGATTTGACGCGTCCCAATTAAGTTACTTGGATAGAACCATGAATATGTGCCTATCTTTCTCAATTCCATAGCCCAGTATCTTCAAACCAGCCTCTCTAGCTGAATCGATAAGATTTCCCATAACTCTCCAGAGAGAAGACCTCTCAATCGGTTTCAGGGAATCAACACCACTCTCGATCAGTCCCACGTAAATGAGTTCGATGGTTGAGGAGTGCTCAATAAAACCCCTAATTCTCTCTAAAAATCTCGCTTTTGGAATTATCTTGATTAGCCACTCCACTTCGTACTCGAGATCCTGTTGTTGTACGTCTTGTGAGGACAATTGCCTAATCCCCTCTCCCCGCACTTGCCCAGCGTCGGTAGTTGTCGAGGCCTCCTATGATCCCTTCTATCAGAGTTTCCACATAGTCTCTAAAGTCGTTTGTGTAGTGCACTTTTCTTATCATCATGTGTAATTAGAAATTTCTTCTAAATAAAGGTTGCTCCTTTTTATAGATGGTAAAGGTTTAATATCTCCTTGGAATAGCCTCCTTTTAGCGTAATTCCACATTTTCTTGACTAATTATCTGAGAAATCTGACCAAAGCTAAGCAGATGTCTTTAGATTATGTTTTCTTAATTTATATCTTATCACTCTGTTACTTTGCTAAGACCAAGAATATGCGCCCGTCTCCAGTTATGCCATGCTTTAGCACTCTTAACCCCATTCTTCTGGCTTCATCGATGATTTCTCCTATCTTTTGCCATATTGCAAATTTCTCCGGAAGTGACAGGGAGTCTACTCCTCCCTCGACCAGACCTACAAAGAGAAATTCGAAATTAGATGACTGCCCTGCAAATCTTCTGATTTTCTCCAAGAGGATCTCTCTCTTAATAATCTTAATGCAATTACCTTTTCCCGCATAATGGGGTTTGGAGGCCCGGTTTGGAAGTAACCTTGAAAACATTTCCAGTCCTATTGTAATTAGAAATTTCTTCTAAATAAACATTGCTCTCATCTATCGATAAGTCCAATTCTTTAGGTCTGTCACCAAAGGCACTCCACGAAGTTTGTGGGACCTCAAAAAGAGAAAAACATATCTTTGACCAAGTATTTTCAGTTAATTTTTGATCTAAAGGCTCTTTATGCTCTCCTCTAAGAGCCAACACATTAAAACAAAACAGGAACTCTAGATTAGTTGGATGTCTAAGAAGGGAGAGATAAATCCAATATCTGAGGAAGATTCTGAAGAAACCGTTCCAACAACCAGCCTTAAGAACAGACACATCATTCATGCGATAACAGCTTCCCTAATGTTCATGATTCTTTGGACGCCCTACAGGTACTTGACTCCTATCTTGATCTCCAAAGGGATATCGATGCATTCCCTAGATTCTTTGGTAAAACCAGTCGTTAAGTCGGGAATAGTCATTTTCTGCTTTAAATTTCTCGATAAAATCCCGAGAAATCGATACTTGAAGGAATTGGGTATAAAGAGGGAGGGTCTGTTAAAGGGGATCTCCTTAGGAGCAATAGCCTGGCTCATTTATACATCGACTCTACAGCGCCTTACCCTTTACTTCTCCACAAGAGGCACGTTCCATCCACACCGAAGGCTCACTATTTCCGATTTTCCTACATATCTCCTGAATCTTGGGTATTATGTGCTTATAGTTGGCTTCTTTGAGGAGCTTTTAGCTAGGGGATATGTCTTAAGGGAATTTTACAAGGGATTGCAGATGAGATATAGGGCTTTTTGGTCAGTTCTTGCTTCGGGATCCATTTTCTCCTTATTTCACATGCCAATTGACATTTTCCTAAGGAAGTTGGCTGCAGGTCAGATTGCAACGCATCTGGTGTGGACTTTCTTGTTCTCAATCCTAGCAGGTTACCTTTTCATCAGATCTAACTGGCAGCTGGCTGGAATAGCTGTTTTACATGGCTTAATTGATGTAGAACCTTTGTTTTCATTGATTCCGGAGAATATAACGACTGAAAACGAGACATAGGTTGCTTTTTGCCTATCCATCTTATTGCCAATTGCTATAATTGAGGGATTTTACTCGATTATGAGAAAAGAAAACGATAAGAGGTACTCCTCCATGTTTCAGGCTAATCATAATTTAGTCTGAAAGGCTGTTTTAATGGGAGAACAAACTTAATTACCTTACCTAAGGATTCTGTTTCTATGCTAGAACTAGATGATTAAATTTAGCGGTTGGATACGGCTCTCAACCACTCAAATAGGTTTTGCATTCCCTCTACGATGGCTTGAAACTGAAGCTCTCTGTATCTTTCCCAGCGACAACAAATACCTCAATCGAGTACTTCTCGGCGCAGACCGTTTCCAAACCAGTTTTGAGTTCAATATTAAGATAACCATGGTCTTCAGGGGAAAACTCTGGATTGATGTGCAATAACGCTATTCCAGTTGTCTCCGATCCTCTGCCAGATAGGTAAAAAAGCTGATCGTTTAGGGAGTCGAACTGAGCCACACGGAAAGGTTGGAAGTTGATATGTCCCATTTATGACATCAAAATCGTCTCCCCTTGCAAAACTCATCGTAAGCTGCTCTCTGGTTCTATTTACATTGGCCAGCACCTTCATCGTATATGAATGTCCTCACGTGGAGGAAAGAGAGTCCAATGATGCCTCTCTCCCTGGCTGAGATGTAGAACACTTGATCCTCTAGAGAATATACTCTAGTCATGTAGAATGGCTTGCTCAATAGAAAGCCTTCCTTGTCTCGCATGCTTCTAATTTCTAAAAACGCTGGAAAATGGACCAATTCCTATATGCTAGCTTGTTGAAGCGAAAAGATGTATTATCATCCAGATCATTTTTATCTAACAGGGTTTAGACCTTTTTGAATGTTTTACTAGACTTCTAACCACTCCTCTGGGTACATCATACTTTTTTGAGTTAGCAGGTATTGCGTCCTAATGAGTGATGCTAAGTTCGAGTCCATCGTTCAGGAGTTCTTCTCTAGGCTCATGAGATTGGAACCTGTTTATGCCACCTACCTTGGAATCCATGAGTACGACAGTCAGCTACCATCTGGGAAAAGGAGCCATTATGAGGAAAAGATCTCCTTGGTTAAGGAATTTAGGGAAAAAATAGAGGAGATAAGTCCAGAAGAGCTTTCCAGAGAAAAAAGAATGGATTGGGGAATAGCAAAACAAATGGCCGAGCTTGAGCTATTTAGGCTTGAAGAACTGCGGTTTTGGGAGAAAATGACTCAGGTCCCTGACACAGTTGGCGACGGCTTTTTCCTCCTTTTGGTTAGAGACTTTGCCCCGCTTGAGAAAAGGCTTGAAAGCATCTCATCTAGGCTAGAGCAGGTTCCTAGGTTTGAATCTGAGTTTAGAGAAACCCTATCATCTCCTGTTAGGCTCTGGAATGATATACAGGCAGGGTCAGCCTCAAAACTACCCACCTTATTCAAGATAATTGAGTCCGTGGCGGTCAACTCAAGCCTCCCTGCAAGCGAAAAGGAGGAGATAAAAGAGCTCTCTGAGAAGGCCTCTGAAGCCCTTAAAGATCATGCAGAATGGCTTTACAATGAAATCATACCTAGGAGCGATCCTGAATTCGCTATCGGTAAGGAGAAGCTGGAGAAACTCCTTAGGTTAAGGGGAATAGAGCTTACATCAGATCAAATCCTGGAAATCGGAGAGAGATACCTTAGGGAGCTAAAGAAGATGAAAAAGGATTTGGCAAGCAAGATAGATCCTAACATGACTCCAGACGAGGTACTGCAGAAGATAAAGGAGCTGCACCCTAAGGATTTCAGAGAAGCGCTCGAGAAATACCAAGAAGCCGTTCAGGAGGCTAAAAGGTTTGTTATAGAGAAGGATTTTGCCACCATACCAGAAGGAGAGAAGCTCTTAGTGGTAGAGACACCCCCTTACCTCAGACATCTCTTTCCCTTTGCACTTTACATGCCTCCAGCGAAGTTCGATCTTGTTAGAACAGGAATCTACATGGTAACACCTCCAGAGACGAAGGAAATGCTTAGGGAGCACAACTTCCCGGCAATCGAGAACAAGACTATCCATGAGGGTTATCCTGGACACCACCTTCAGATGACCTGCGCAACTCTGAATCCCTCTCTAGTAAGATGCCTTGTTGATGCTCCTGAATTCATTGAAGGCTGGGCCTTCTATTGCGAAGAATTGGTAAAAGACCTAGGTTTTCACGATGATCCCGTTCACAGGCTGATTATGGTCAACGATCTGATCTGGAGGGCTGCAAGGATAATAGTGGATGTGAAACTTCAGAGGAAGGAGATGACATTCGAGGAGGCGGTTGAGTTCCTGATAAGGCATACGGGAATGGAAAGAGATGCGGCGATCTCTGAGGTAAGATGGTACACCATGAGACCCTCTTATCCACTTTCCTATCTGCTAGGAAAGCACCTGATACTAGAGCTGAAGGAAGAACTCGCAAAAAAGTTGGGGAAGAAGTTCGACCTGAAGAAGTTCCACGATACAATGCTTTACGCTGGAAGCTTACCCTTCAAATACATGAAAGAACTCGTTATAGAGAGACTGGTCCACAGCTAACCTTTGCAAGCCTTATCTAATCATCCTCTTTCTCAACATATTGGCTAACAGCTCAAGCGTCCGGTTGACCTCTATCAGCGTTTCTTCCATGGCTTTGCTATCCTCTCCAGTATATGAACTGCCCTCTATTGAGTTAATGAGTTGTTTAACGTGTTCAAGGCCCCTTCTCTCCTCGCTAAGCTCGGTTCCTAGGAACTCCTCCAGTCCCCTTAAGACCTCTTCAAAAGCTGCTGCTTTTTGTCTAGCCACCTCAATGCTCACTCCAACTGGCGTCAGTGCTCCTGCAAGGACGAGGCTATCTCCTGACATGGTGATGTCCCCAACTTCCTTCACGATCCTCTCAACTACCCACTTCC
>QMVZ01000055.1 GCA_003661365.1 Thermoproteota archaeon
GCTGATGCTTCCTCTGCTTCAGATGGGGACGATCTAATTACTATAAGGCTTGGTATCTCCCTCACCAAAGGTGCTATTGGTCGCTCCTTGATTTCTCCCTCCTTCTCCACTTCTTTTTCTCCAGAAACCGTTCTTTGTAGAATAAAGGATTCTGATATGGTAGGTAGAATGATGGCCAAAAGAACTCCTAGGAGGGGCGATAAAAGATAGGCTAGAAAGGATGATGTCAATAAAATGAAAATAGTGGGTTTTAGCCTTTCCAGAGGGTTATACTTAGCTACATATAACCCAAATAAGAGCCCAAAGACAACGGCCAGTAAGGGAGATATTTTTGGATTCTCCATCCTTTCTGCTTCAAGTGCAAATATTAAAGCTAAGATCAGGAGGAGAATCAGTATCATTTTCTTCAAGTTTTAGGTCGCCCCTCCCATGAAATTAATCCTCAAAGTTGATAAAATTCCTTGACTAGTGAAGATATCAATCTTTTAGGTAGGAAAACTGGTCTTTTGGTGTACATTCTAACTAGGCGCTCGTGTTCCAGTCTGTAGCCCATACAGTCCATAACTACCAGGTCGCGATCTGATAGGGCTTTAAACCATTCTGGCCCGGGTCTAAGACCCATATAAGGAGAGAGAGTCAGGATCTTGATATCATCTACAAATTCCTTCCATACGTCTTCTATTTGTTTCTTTTGATCTTCTAAAGGTACAATAAGACCTAACTTTCCTTCCTTGGATAAGATGGATCCTATTAGATTTCTCATAATCCTACCTGGTTGAATCAAGGGTATTGGGGCTGAAGTAAGTTCAAAGGTGCCCGTACATAGGAGAATGGATATTTCTGCCCCGGCATTATGAAGACGATTTATTGCTTCATTGAGCAGTGGATGTAATTTCTTCTTTCCCATTACAACCTGTTTGCCATCCCTTAACCTTGAGACTAAAGTTTCCTCTCCTTCTCCAGGTCTCAGACTCGCTATCTGATCAGCTGATAAGCCATCAAGAGCCCCGGCCTCTATCACCTTTAGGTCAGAAAGCTGCGGCAATATCTCCTCAAGGATGTCATGCCTCGGGCTTTGACCAATAGTAAGAAAACCTATTTTCAAAGCAAATCCCTTCTTAAATGACTTTCAATCCAAAAAATCTTTCCTTATACGTGGTTTAGGTGTTGGGAAGAGCAATGCGAGAAATATGTTGTTGGCCTATTGAGACTTCAATTTATCAGCCGCTGGACAGGGTAAAGGCCCCTCTGACAATGAACTTCTTAGAAACGACACGCAATTTCGATGCCCACAAAGACCACAGTCAGTCCAGAGAGGGAAATAAGGTGATTTATCAAGTATAAGTTCTGGAATCTGTTCAGGAGAGACGAAAAGAACATTTCTGGCTTTAAGACTTCTTCGAAAAGAGGTAAGAGCAATTGTCCACTCGTCAGTTAGTTCTGACGCTTCTTCTTCATTCTTCGCCACCACTATCCTTGGGAGAGGCTCTCTCTTGAAGCCCTCTAGCAAAAGGAAATCACAACTTACCAAGGAGGGTATGTCCTTAAGTTCTAGCCTTCTATTGAAAACTGCTAACGAAATATCTGGACTTATTACAACAACGCTCTTTGCACCAGATTTCATGAACTCTGCCTCGTGCTTCCTAATTTCTATTTCTTCTGCCCTCTTAACCACGCAGGTTTTTAGTCCTCTCTTGGAGAAATCCTTTATTATCAAAGAAATTAGACTGCTCTTCCCGGATCCAGCAAACCCAGATATGGTTATGAACCTCATTCTTCCAAGATCTCCTTTTGTTAGGGATGTTATATCATGGATAGAAAGAAAAAAGATTGGGGTGGTGTTTTCTCACTACAGTTTTAAGAACGGTGCATACGTCTTTCTATATATCTCTGAGGAGGTCAGCGCCTCTATGTCTCTCTTGTACTTGATAGCCTCCCCAACCTTGTCTCTGCCGAACATCTTCGCGTAATCCTCGAGAGACATGGAGTGGTTCTTGATTATGTAATCCCTGTAAAGGTCCGGAAGAACGTTATAAGCACAGAACGGGATTATCCTTCCGTCAGGGGAGAGGTAGTGTATGTTGCACCTCATTACCCTTTGAACATCGTAGTTATAGGGATCCATAAAGTGCATCATGCCTAGGAATAGAGACATATCGTGGAACTTTCCGAGGGCATCATAGTTCCTTCTTATGAAGATGTCCGCAAGCAATCTGATGAGATTTAGGCCCTTTGGTTGATTCTTTCTGTCTATGAAACGGGGGAGTCTTGCTATAAACTTGGCAAGTATCCACTTCTTGTTGGCTCCCGACCTCAATTCCTCAGTTTTCTCCTTTAGATACTCGTATAAGCCCGTTACATCAACGAATTCTGTAATTGGTATGAGTCTCTTTAACCTCTTATGTCCATCAATTACTTCCAATTCAGGGAAGACGTAAGTAGCCATTCCGCATGCAGGATGGTTTGAAAAGCGGATTATCGGATTTCCAGTTAGAGCTTCGACGAAATCGCTCAATACAGATACAAAGGGAACAGGATACCATGCATCCATCGGTATTTGACCATCTGTCTGCTCTTCTATGGCTTTTATAACCTCAGGTATTGTTATGCGGACTTCTTTTCTCTTTTCTCTAGGAACTTGGCCAACTATAGAAATTGGTTGGAAGTTTACCCCTCTAATGATATCTATGTTTAAAGAGGCAAACTTTATGATTCTCCCAAGTTCGTGGTCGTTCCAACCTTTTATGACGGTTGGGACAAGAACTATACTTGTGGTCCTGGTTTTACGCGCATTTTCTAGAATATACGGTATTTCCCAATGGTTTTTGACATTTATTTTGGGATCTACAGCGTCAAAGCTCAGATATAAGGTGTTAACACCCGCCCTCCTAAGCTTTGCCATTAATTCCACGTTGTAGGCAAGTCTGATTCCGTTGGTGTTTAGCTGGACATGGGTTATTCCCTCTTCCCTTAGCACTTTGACTATCTCAACGAGATCCTCTCTCAGCAGAGGTTCGCCCCCAGTTATCTGAACTGCATTTGGTATGGCTGGTCGTTGACTTCTCAAGACCCTTATCATCTCTCTAATTTCCTCTATCGTTGGTTCGTAGACATATCCGGCTTTCTCTGCGTAGAAGAAACAGTACCAACATGAGAAATCGCACCTATTTGTTACAACCAAATTGGCAAGAGCTGTAGTATTTCTATGCATTGAGCAAAGACCACAGCTGAATGGACAAGGGGCTCTAGTCTCCACATTTTTTGAAACCTTAACTCCCACAGTTTCATACTTCAGGGCCCGTCGCAAGTACTCAGCGTCGGCCCAATAGGATTCCTCAATTTCACCGTGCTCAGGACAGATCCTCCTGAGGAAGGCTTTTCCTTCCCTCTCAAATATAATCGCAGGTAAAAGCCTATAACATACGGGGCAAATTGATGCAGTTTTCCTAATCGGTTGTTCTCCTTCCCTTAACTCGGGGAGGGGACCGCCTATTTTGATCGATTTCCCGCTAACCATTATCAGAGGCTCTGCAGCCTGTCCTTGGTTCATATTTAGACCTCCGTTAAGCCTCAGAAGATTAACATGATGGTTCTATAAAAAAACCTCTGAACATTTTTACATTGGAATGATTCAATTTCTAGCAAAGCTGTTTGAATTTTGAGGCATATAAAAAAGAAGGAGGTTGGTTTGAGTGATTAAGGAGGAGGATGTTCGCTTAATAGCGCTAGCACTACAATTGGCTCTTGGGTTGAAATCGGAGGAGCTTCCTGCTATCGAAAATCTGGAGAAAGAAAGGCTTGCCTTATCAGAGATCTTAGAAAAAAGAAGCCTTAAGGACTTGATTTCATTGGCATCAGCTGACTCAATTAAAAAGTGGCTTGCTATCTCATTGATAGCCGCTCAGACGGATTTTCAAACGCTATCAACTATGGCCTCAGGGAACAGAGAGGAAAAGATCGTTGCGGTCTGTGCCTTTTTTCTGAAGAAAGATCCTTCCTCACTACCTTTATTTAGATTAATAATTGAGGGATCTGATGATAATCTGTTTTTAGCGGCCCTTTTGCTCTTGATGAGCCATGTTCAGGAGTATTCGAATGGTGAGTTGATGAAGGAGTTAGAAAGATGGCTTGAATGGCCAGATGTAAATGTGAGAATTTCAGCCGTAAAGCTCCTGTCTAATCTTGCGTCTAAAATGCCTGCTTTCTCAGAAAAAGTTTTGAATGACCTTTTAGAGGCCTTTGAGAGGGACCCAAACAAGAGGGTGAGAGAATCCATAGCAACTCAACTAGGGATCTTAGCAAGGGAGAATCCTTCGCTCAAAAGACGATCTTATTCCGCTCTTTTATCAATGTTTAGGAAGGAAAGATCTGCGAAGGTAAGAAAGGCCATCCTAGATTCTTTACTAACCTTGTCTTAACGAGAAAGAGTAAGGAAGCTTAATATTTTGATCGGAGAGTTTTCAATTGAAATGGCAAGGCTAACATGGTTTGGTCATGCTGCCTTCCTTCTGGAAGTAGGGGGTAAGAGAATAGCCTTTGATCCTTGGATTGAGGGCAACCCAAAGTGTCCAATATCATTAGATGATTTTGAAGGAGCTCACATTTACGCAGTCTCTCACTCCCACGGGGATCATGGTTTAAACGATGCCATAAAGCTCTCTAAGGAGAAAGGAGGCGTCATAGTTGGCATCTTTGAGCTTGCTAACTACGCGACGGAGAGAGGAGCAAAAGCAGTGGGAGCCAATATAGGAGGGTTTTTTGACGTTGAAGGCGTAGAGATCGCCCTGACGGAGGCCATTCACAGCTCAGACATCGGAAGTCCTGTTGGTTTCCTCGTTAGAATAGGGGGTAAAACGTTCTACCATGCAGGAGACACTGGTCTTTTCGGAGGGATGAGTTTAATTGGCGATCTATACTCTCCTGAGGTTTCCATGTTGCCCATTGGTGGTTATTACACGATGGATCCTGTTCAGGCCTCTCTAGCCTTAAAGATGCTCAAATCAAAGGTGGTAGCCCCAATGCACTGGGGGACGTTTCCAGTACTCAAAGGGACACCAGAACTCTTAGAGGAAGAGATTAGAAAGCTTGGCATTAAGGTTCGAGTTCTCAAGTTGAAACCAGGAGAACCAGTTGAGATCTAAACTAGCCTAGCCCTTCATGCCGTATAATTCTCTCCTCCTCGCTTCAAGAAAATCTGGCCTGAGACCAAGGAATTCAGCCGCTGTTTCCATGGAAATACCTTCTCTCTTAGCAGCTTCAATAACTGGCTCCATCTTTTCCATCCACTCTAGATCCCTAACTACGTGATGATCAATTATCGTCTTCCACGGTCTTACCTGATTTAATATGTTTAGCAGGAGTTCATTTGCTTTTGAGAGTATTTCTGGAGGTTCTTTCCAGCCTATGAAGAGGGTTGCTGGCCCATCAATTATGAGTAACTCCGGTTCTTCCCTTATGATCCACTTGGCTGTCGGAGGATAACTTGGACCCCCTATATCGCTTGAGAAGAGGGTTTTCTGTCCTCCTGATTCGATCAAGCACATTAGGACAAATCCTAGCTTTGTTCCCTCCATTCCATGCGGAAATGGTTGTGAGAATTTTATTCGGGTTCTACCGAAGTAGAACTCCCTTCCATCAGCTATCTCTATCCTAGATGGCCTTCCCTCAATTTTGGAAAGAAATTCTTGAGCTCTGTTTCTCTGACTCTGATTTATCCAACTTCTAGGATCCTTTAACAGCAAGATCTTGCCCTCATACATTTCAGGAGAATCCCTGAGGTAGTGATCGAAGTGGTAGTGAGTTATTACTAACACATCGGCCTCTTTAGCAGCCTCTTTTATCTTCTTTTTGTGTTCTTTAAGCCTTTCCTTTTCTATCGGGTGTGGAGGAAGCCCGTACCTGGACGGTCCTAAAGCAGCACCAGGATCTATCAGAATTCTAATGTCTGCTGTTTCAACTAAAGTAGCCATGCTTCTCGTTCCTAGGCTGTCAAAAGCAAGGGGAAGAACCCTCAATTCAATTACATGAGAGGATAGGATAAGAAAAATTTGGACTTTTTCTCAAGGGATTAAATCTCATTGATTACCCTTCTTTTGGAGCATAACAGGGTCTTCTGACTTCTTTCCTTGCCAGCAACTCTATGATCCTTCCAATTAGATAGTTGCTCCTTGCATCAACTATTTCTACTCTGTAAAAGCTTCCAAGCTCAACCTCCTGCTCCAGTAAGACCGGTCTGTAGAAATCAGTCCTTCCTTGAGCCTTCTCCTTGTATTTTTCCGTAACTAGCACGTTGAACTCCTTTCCAACGAGTTGTTCATTTCTTTTCAGTTTCATTTCGGCACATAGCTCGCTAACAATCCTACTCCTCTCTTTTATGATCTTTGTAGGAAGTTTCTTCATTTCAGCCGCCTCGGTGCCTGGTCTAGGACCGAACTTACTGATGTTAACGACTTCGGGCTTCACCTCTCGGATTAAGGATAAGGTTTGCTCAAAGTCGTCCTCGGTCTCTCCTGGAAATCCAATAATTATGTCCGTGGCTATCGTGCTGATTGGATACCTTTCCCTTATGCATCTCACAATTTCTAAGAAGTCTTTAACACCATAGCCTCTTTTCATTAGCCTTAGCACTCTGTCACTTCCGCTCTGAATAGGTATGTGGAAGAACTTGTAAATTCTTATATCAGAAAAGGACTCTAAAAGCTCATCAACCATTGTTTTTACGCCGCAGGGGTTCATCATCCCTACTCTCACTCTAAATTCGCCTTCTATGCCTCTAATTGCCATAAGTAGTTTAGCTATGTTTATCCCGATGTCCCAGCCGTAAACTCCTAAGTCTTGGGCTGTCAGATAAACTTCCTTAAATCCCTCGTTGATGCGACTTCTTATTGCCCTCAGAATAGAATCTGGTGGATAGCTCCTAAGTCTTCCTCTAGCAAATCTGGTTATACAATAAGTGCATTGTCCTAGACATCCTTCTGCCACAGGTATAACCGCTGAAACCTTGGAAAGAGGAATTCTTCCCATCTCGGCCTTGTTTAGCAAAAGATCTTCCACTACTTCGATGCCCTTTTTTCCTTCCAGAACTTTTTTGGCTACATCAGCTATGACTCCTATCGATTTAGGACCTATTAGAGCCGCTGCGTATCTCCTAAGAAGGGCTGGTTGAGTAGCTGCCATGCAGCCAGTTATTATAAGGGGTTTGTTTAGTAAGGATAGCGCCCTGGTTCTACTCAGCATTCTTTGTTCTGTGGGCTGTTTCACGTTGCATGTGTTTAGTATGATTAGGTCGGCTTCTTCAGGAAAATTCGTCCTCTCGAAGCCAGATTCTTTTAGGATCCTGAGCATTGCCTCAGAGTCTGCTCTGTTCATTGTACAGCCGTGCGTCTCAAGATATATCCTTCTCTCAACCATTCATTCACTCAACCCTATGAAGGGTTTTTTACTCCTCTTCGTGCTCTCCTAGCGTGCTTACGCCATCTAAACTGGCTACATTTCCACCATATCGTCTTATGGTTTCTTTGATCGTGTCTAGATCTAAACTATCCCCGACTGTGACAAGCCTTAGTCTCTCAATGTTGGAATCATAGTCCTTAACGTCTATATCAACCCTTTTCACACCATTTAGCTTTGCAATCGCTTCTGATAACTCAACGATGTCTGGTTTGTGGGGTTTAACTACATCAAACACCAAACGAGTGATCGAAATTTTCTTATTTGAATCCTCCTTTGAATTGGAGGAAAGGCCGAGCAAGATCTCTCAGTTCCTCCCTTCATCTAGCGATAATCTCTGAAATATTAAATCTTTTGCTTTGGCATTCTTTCACAGAAGGGGGTGCATTCCTTCTAAAAACCCATCTTTACGATCATTTCCCTTCATCTTCAGTTTTAATTGAATGTAGCGTCAAAAAAAGACGCGTTATTATCTTATTAACGCTTTTGTGTCTTCCTCCTTTGAGATGAATGAGCAAAAGTTCTCCTTCAAACTGTTTTGGTAACTTAAGGTCTCGGTAAAAGGACGCAATAATTCTTATCCCCCTAGCCCTGCAGTATTTACATATCTCTTCAATATCCCTCACTCCCCTCATTGCGGAGTTAGGTTGCCACACGGCACCATATCCCATTATGTTTAGTCTCTTTTGGACCTTGTAGTACAATTCTCTCGGAACCGTCCTATCGAAGAAGAAAAGGGTTTTGTATCTAGGACGTTCTCTACGCAATCTACTCTCCTCTTAAAGCGTTCTTTGTTTTGATAACCTGTACACCGAGGTCAGCCAGGAATCTGATTATCTCCCTTCTTTTTTCACCTTTTATTCCCTTCCAGTCAAGGATCGCAACTTGCGCTGTAGCTGTGTTTCTGTTAACTGCTTCTCTTAACATCTCAAGATCCAGGTACTCAGTGTCTAATTTCCTAACGAAGTGGCCTATCGCGTAGTTAGAGGTCAGCTCAATTTCTGTAAATTTTGAGTTCAGGTGAGGCCCCCCTATGGCAATGGCAGGAGTGAATTTTCCATCCTGTTCCATCTCAAGAGCTCTTATCACAGAAAGGGCCACCACTTTACAAGCCCTAAGATCCTTCCAGTTCTCTTCATTGCTCCCCACTTCAACAAAAGCAATTGGGGTGTCCAGCGAAGGACCATGGTGCGTTGGTTCCAAGGCAATCGGGTAACCTATCTCTTCAGCCCCCTTCTGCACTGCTTTCAAGAAGTTCTTCATGAAGAAGGGCATTGCAATGCTTATCTTTCTGTCTTCTCCTCCGTAAACCGAAGGTCCAAAATTTCCAGGGACATGAGTGGTTATTATTGGTCCTCCAGGAGTTCCGCTATGCCTCGAAAGCACGATAATAGCGTCTGCTTGCTCTGCTCCAAGCTCCTTAGGTTCTCTCACATAAAGAACTTTCTTTTCCACCTTCTTAAGGGAGATTTTGCACTTACCTACCCTTATTTCCTCCCCGAGCTCATTCTTCAGGATTGAGTACATGTTCTTTGCAGCAATATCCTGTGAGGAGGCCACTTAGACGACTGATTTCAACCTTTAAGGTCTGATGGATGAGAGAATAAAAAAGGTTCTTAATTACATTACAGAACATCTGAGCCTCTGTAAGCGTTTCATCAGTAC
>QMVZ01000056.1 GCA_003661365.1 Thermoproteota archaeon
CAGAACACAACACTTTGTGAATTCCAAGTGACAGTATGGGGTGGCGGGTAATTTGATCACAGAACCCATTGAAGCCTTATTAGCTGTTTTTCTGATAAGCGTGGGTTTGGCGGCAATTATTGCTTATCATTCTTCAACAACAGAAAGTCTCCAAGTTCTCACAGAGCGGCTGTTGTCAAGAAGTCTAGCTTATGTCATGGCGGACGCTTTTTCTTTTGATTATATAATGTACGGAAACATATCTTTTGATGAGTTCAAGAACGAAGTAGGCAGGATATGTTCTCTAATATGGAATAGAACTGGAGCGTGGGTTAATACGAGTATCTGTTTTGTTTTTCCTAATGGAACAGAGTTGGAATTCTACATCAACTCGACCAATGTGCAGAAACCCGAGGGCGACACTATCCTACTAAAAGTTCCTCTAAGACCAATTGCATTTAACGAAAACCAAAGCCAGTTACATTGGTACGTATTGTCCTACAGGAATTATTATTTTGCCCGGAACTCCACTCAGGATGGCAATGTTACATGGGAGGGCGAAACCGCCCGGTTTTACTTCGTTGTGTACACGGAGGATGGTTTCCCTGTTGATGGAGGACAGGCCCAGGTGACAGTATACACAGATCTAGGGAACTTGGTGGATTCTCAAGGATCTTCAATAACTAACGGAATTTGCAAGATTTCCATAGATCTAGAAGGCTCTGGGAACGTTCCAAGCAAGATTCATGTTTTTGCAAGCTATACAGGTCCTAGAGGGGAAAACTTTCCTACAAGAGAGATGTGGATAAGATTAAGAGAGGGAGATCCCTATAGCAGAGGAGAACAACAGCTCTTGGTCAATCAAAGTGCACAAGAAACAAATCATTTCTATGCTGGGGAAACTATTTACGGAAGAAGCTGTAACAGAATGAATCTTACAAGGTTTGGGTGCTTCATGCAGGATTTAAGTCTTCCTCTTTCAACAGAGGGCCCACAGTACGTTCAAGGGCCATACAATGCTTCAGTAATCAATGGTTTTGATACAAGCAGCATGGCTAACATTCCATTTTTCTTATACCCTAGTTCTTCATACATAGTCATCCTCAAAGTCCAAATAGTAACGGCCAGGGGATAAAAATGGAAGTAGTTGAATCCGTTGTAGCCCTTGTTTTGGCCGCGGCCATAATTGCCGCGAGCTTATTCCTCATATATCCTTTTATAAGAAGACAGCAGGCAGAACAGCGACTGGAATTAGGAAAGAGGATAGCATATGATATAGCAAATGCCATAGAAGAGGTTGTGGCTTCAGGAGTTGGGACATCTATTACTCTATCGATTTCCTTGCCAGAGGAAATAATAGCCCTGTCTGGAAACAACTCCATCAACATCCTTGTTACGAATTCTCCGATATATGAACAGGGAGTCGTCTTAGTTAATTTTTCCGTTACATATGTTTCGGTAGAGCCTAGAGTTGCTGATACTTTGCTCTCAGTTCGCTTAAGGAGTGGATGGAACCTTACGGTTTCAGGATTGGCTTCTTCAGGGAGAGAGAATACGTTATTGATAGAATACTCCTCATACAATGCTACATCTAGGGTTGGATACATTAGGGCAGTATGGGGAGGGGGATGATTATTTTTGAGGAGAGCAGTTATTTGGACTGGGCTCACGCTAATAGCCTTGGTTCTGGCTTCTTTTCTTTTTCTTCTAAGGCCATATTTTGTTGAGTTAAGCATGAGGAGAGAAGCTAAAGCCATAGCAGAGGTTGTGGCATCCGAAATCGTTTTCATCTCTAAAATGAGAGAGAGCGGCGCTATAGCTGGTCAGCGGGTTCTTAATGTGGAGTTAGAGGAAAATAAGTTAGCAGAGATAATGATTTACAATGATAGTGTTGTCGTGAGATTAATAGCAGATTCTCAGTCTGTTACCGCTAGCGTGGGATTTATTTCATCAATTCCTGTTATTTCCCCTCCAAAGGTATATGGTGGGAAGATAATCTTCATACTAAGCTACAATAGCACAGCAAACTCCTATTTCGTTCATGTTACAAACCTGGTCGGAACAGACACCGCTGGATAAAAATATTTCTATTTCGAAATTTTTTCTAAAGCCAGAAAAGAATATAGTGCCTTTAGCGTGTTATTTTTAAGTTTTAATTAATCCGACGAAGAGATTTCACCGAATTTCATGGAATTTCATGGAAGGATTTTTATACTGACCACGAATCTAATTTTCTACACGACAGACACAGAAAGGTGTCGAGCATGAAAAGAGCGGGAATCTCTAGGGTTGCTGTTGAGGTTATAATCCTAGTCATAGGAGTGGCTTTGGCCCTGCTAATCTTCAGTCCGATAGGTAGCTACATCTTCGGAGCCTTGGGAAGGACTTCAGCCGTGGGTGGGCAAACTACAGTCACCGTCTTAAGTGCAGAAATTGATGAAAGCAACAGCACGATCACCCTTTACGTTAAGAACGTCGGCCCTTCTGATCTTGACTTAGATCCTGACGATGACAGCAATTATAATGAAGAATGGCAGGTATTCGTTGATAATAAAGAAGCCCCTATATCGAGTACTGACATATCGGATGATACAATGTCTGTTAATGAGGTTGTACAGCTGACATGCAGCGCTCCAAGCGGTCTTAGCCTCTCAGAGACTTCGTCTTACAACATTGTCGTCTACGGACCGGGCGGAACTCAGACAGAATACCTCTACAGAGGGGGCTAAACCCCTTCCTTTCTTTTTTCAAAACATAAATAGTGTTGAGTAAAAGTTGAGATTCTCTCTGTTTCTTCTTAATTGAATTTCATATGTGCCCCTTTGGTAGTTCTCTTCTTTTTAATTGTTCTACATCTAATTTGGGGAAGGGAGATTTTAGTTCGACATTAATCCATATCATTTTTATTATGAGGATCTTCTGATAAGTAATTTGTTAGACGATAAGTAGAGAGGTCTCCCATATATGAAACAAATCTTCCGCAGAAAAAGACAAGAAGTTATAGAGAAAAAAGAGAAAAAGAAGATAACTGAGATCAAAGATCTGGAAGAGATCATAGAGCTTGTTGAGGGAGTTGCCTGGCGAGGTATTAAAGGGCATAAGTACATCGTAATAGAGCCAGCCCCGCCAGATCAAGAAGTCTTTCAGAAAGCGAAAGAGTATGTACTCTCTAAGCTTAGCTTTGAGGATTTGGACAAGTTACAGAAGTTATATGAATGGGGATCTAAAAGGGCCCTCAAAGATTTTAAGAAAAAATTTGATGATAGCACTTTAAATTCCTTAATATACTATTTAAGAAGGGATATTGAAGGTTTAGGAAAGTTAGAACCAATTATGAAAGATCCTTATGTCGAGGACGTGACTCTTCCCGCGAGAGGGGGAAGAAGGCTCTTTGTTTATCTGGCTGGAAGAGGAGACTGGCTGGAAACCAATATAGAGCTGAGTGAAGAAGAAGCAAGGCAAATTGTCCTTAAACTTGCTGAGAGAGTTGGAAAACAAGTTTCATTAGCTGCTCCTAGGCTAGAGGGTAAGCTACCCGACGGATCTAGAGTACATGCACTTTATGGGCCGGCGGTGAGCGAAGGAGGAACTACCCTGACTATCAGGAAGTTTGTTGTTAGACCTAGGATTGAACAACTCATCTTATGGGGAGCTGTCTCTGTAGAAGCGGCAGCCTATTTGTGGCTTCTAGCAGAGCACGGTGTATCTGGATTTATCGTAGGAGAAACGGGTTCAGGAAAGACCACATTCCTCAACGCTTTGCTGTCGCTTTTGCCAAGATTCGCTCACATTGTAACGGTTGAGGACACGCCTGAGATTTATTTGCCAAACCATAAGAATTGGACTTCTCTGATAGGTCAGCCCCCAGGAATGGGAGTAAAGGGTATGGAGATTCCAGATCTTCTGAGAGATGTTCTCAGAATGAGGCCAGATTATGTGGTTGTGGGAGAATCCAGAGGCGCCGAGGTAAGATTGCTTGTACAGTTCATACATATTGGTCATACAAGCTTTACCACCTTTCACGCCAGTACAATAGAAGGAGTTATATCTAGGCTAAAAGGAGACCCCATCAACCTTACAGAGGAACAAATTGCAGATTTTAAGGTTGCTGCACTTCTTAGAAAAGAAGGGAACTTTAGAGGGGTTGTAAGAATATCTGAATTGAGCTATGATTCAACTGCAGATGAGGTGATTTTGAGGGACATTTTCACCAGAAAGAGGCAGGCAGAATTAATTGGAGATCCTATCAAGAACAGTCATTTATTTATCGAAATAGCTGCAAAGGAGGGAGTTCCCCGCAGCGTAATAGTCAAAGAATACATGGATAAGATTGACGAGTTGAAAAAGAGGGCTGAGAGGGCCAAAAGGGAGGTTTCTTGAATGCCCCTTGTTGGCGAGGAATTCTTGATAAAAGCTGGAATGCCAGACCAAGATCCAAAGGAGTTTTTTGCCAGACTTTTTGCTGTTTGCGGGGTTATGTTGACTTTAGCAGCCATACTCTATCGTACGGGCTATTTAACTGACCCTGTTCGCTTGGCATTCATAGCAATCTTTCCTTCTCTTTTTATGGCGCTTACCCCTTTTTTATCATACCTAAATCTATCTAGCAAGCTCGAAAAAGACTTGTGGGCTTATCTAGCAACTCTTTGGATGTTGCAGAAGGTTGGTAAGTCTTTGGGATCATCTTTCAATGCCATTAGTAGAATCACTGAGGACAATGAAGTAAAAAAGTACTTTCAAACAGCCTCAGCTAGAATGCTGGCTGCTGGAACGATAGAAGGACTTGATGCAAACATAAGACTCTGCCCAAGCAGCGTGTGGAGGAGAATATATTCAAGGTTACATGACTACTACTTTACAAGAGGAGAAGCCATCGATGAGATGCTTAAGATAGAGCTTGACGAATCGGTCGAAAAAACAATGATAGATGTTAGAAATAGTATGGAAAGGCTTGTCATGATTCTAATAATATATACTCTCTCTTCAACAGCCTTTCCCTTTGTGGTAATGTTGATGTTTACTTTTCAATCCTTGGTTTCTGGTTTCGGCGGGGGAGGAATGAGCAACCTTGTCCTCATGACCTCAGTCCTTCCGTCTCCCTTTTTCGTCCTTCTGTTTAAGATTTTGGCTCCAAGATACTTCTATTTTGAAAAGAAGACCGTAATAAAGGCATGGCTAAGTTTCTTAGCTACGTTTGTGATGGTTTTCATCATACTTTCTTTTCTCCTACAGAAGCTTCCACCTAGCGCACAGATAAAGCTACTTAAACTCCCTATTCCAATCCTCTCACTAAATATATGGCAAAGATTAGCCCTATCTACGGCTATCGGATCCTTCGTCGGATTCATGCTAACCTTTAAAGAGGAGAGGAAACTAAAGAGCGAGACATTTGACTTCCCTCTTTTTCTTCAAGACTTGTTTTCGGAGCTAAGAGGAGGAAGATCTTTTAGCGATGCTATATACTCAATGAAGATTACTTATAAATCTCTGAAGGATTTCGCAAACAAAGTCAAGGCCTGGGCAGCCCTGAGGCTTCCATACACTGAAATCTTGAAGAGAATGGCCGAAAGACAGAAGTTAAGCGTTTCCAAGATGTCAACTCTCCTCATCATGACTGCTTTAGAGGCGGGGGCTGATCTCAAAGAGGCATTTTCATCTATCTCAGAATTTGCTGTTAGGTTGCGGGAACTCTGGATTGAAACGGAGGGCGAGAAAATAGGAAACTACTTTACAGCTATGTTTTCATTTATGCTTGTTATCGGATCATATGCCCTGCTAGTTAATATCCTAAATATCCCGATGCTCGCCCCACATGAGGCCGAAACTATAAAGGAGGGGATCATGATGCAAGCACTTGTTCAGACCCTGGTTATGGGAGGAACCCTTGGACTAGTAAGAACGGGACATTTTACCTCTTCTTTTAGAGAGCTGTTTATCTTTTCCGTGCTTGCGTTCTTTATTATGCTTACGATCTAATTTCTGCTCACGTTCTTTCTATCTTATATATTACTTCGTAAGAAAAAATGGCTTGACATTCTTGTTGATAGAATTTTCACCTTGACTTTTAGGTAATCTCTAAACTTCCATAGGAGGTCCTCAAAGTAATCATAGAGACCACAGGATCTGCGATATGTGCCACTCATTTTGACAATGATTATGTCATCCGTCTTGGAAAGCAGTTCTGCAGTAGCTTCTGGGCTTCTAAATTCGTTAAATTCCCTTATTGCTTCCAAAATCTCGCTCTTGTTCATCCACATATATAAACCGTAATAATCAATAAAATTTAGTTTATTATAAACAACAACCTCATTTTAAAATTACTTTAAGCCTCTTTTTAGGCTCCAAAGCCTTACCATCAAAATTCAAGCAATATGCCATTACGTTTACTCCTGCTTCGCAAGCTTGTACCAGGCTACTGGAGAAATTTGGGTCCATATCCCAGTTTGGAGAAAATGCCTTCGCACCTACCCTCGTCACTAAGAATAGAATACTAGTTTCAAATCCCTCTCTTCTTGCTTCTATCAACTCTATAACATGTCTTCTTCCTCTTTGTGTAGGAGCATCTGGAAACAGAGCAATTCCGTTTTTGACCAAGGTGCATCCCTTAACTTCAAGAAGGCCCCTATCTCCTCCCTTCTCCAAGAGAAAGTCTATTCTGCTTCTTCCGTACTTGTACTCGGCTTTTTTTATGCTCCATCCTCTTAGTTCTTCTATAAGTCCAGCTTCTATAAGCCATCTAGCAATCTTAGAATGTAGAGAAGAGTTTACTAGCACCCAAGTGTCATCTGAACGAATGCCTATCACTTCACCTCTCGTTTTTCTGCTGCGAGCATCAACCTTTCTGAAAATTACTTCCCTTCCTTGAACTAGAAGTTCCGTTAATCTCCCTGGATCCATCAAATGGAGCCCTAGTATCTCATCACCCGCCTTTACCATGGCAGTAAATCTGTTTGGCCTAGAGAGAAACGTTCCTATAACTAACGGACCAGCTATGGTATACTTTGATGCCAAGGGCATTTCAGATACCTTCGTTTCTAAATTAATGGGGTTTGTTATTATCTTATCAATAGATCTGTTTTGCGAAACAATAACAGAAGGGCCATTGCATCAAAAGCTGTTGCTATGAAAAGAGAAGATGCTATGCCTAGCCTATCTACAACGATTCCTGCTGCTATGTTACCAAAGGCCGAGAATAAGGAGGAGATGGCCTCTATTGTACCTATGTCCGTGGCCTTTCCACTAGGGTTGGAGACCTTTACTTTTAAGGACATAAGGGCTGCATACTCAAGGTTTCCTATGGGAACCGCCCATAAGATCGCAAAGAGGGTTATGTCATTTGTAAGGGCCATCAACGGCAGATAAATGGTGTAAACTAAGAGAGAAGTGATCGCGGAATTCCTTGCACCAAATCTGTCCACTGCCCTTCCATAAAGTGGCGAAGTAACTATGCTAGTCAATCCTGCTAGGCTTAAGATTATCGAGTAGCTCGTTTTTGACCTACCCAGAAGGGCGTACATCTTCATCATTGCAGGAAGACCAAAAAAGGCGCTTCTTAAGGCTGTAAAAACAGCAATTAAGGCCAATTTCTTTGCTCTTGGGTTCAAATCAAATGAAATAGTCTTTTGTACGATTTTTTGCGGTTTTACATTGTGATGTTTGCCATCATTTTTCTCTTTGTAGGTGAACAGCAGGGTTATGGAAGCCAAAAGAGTTCCAAGAGTACTTAGTAGAAAAGCTTGGTTAATGCCATAGTGCTCTACAAACCAGCCGCTAAAGATTCCGCCAGATGTCCATGCTACTGAGGTAGCAAAAGAATAGTCACCGAATGCTCTTCCAAGTCTTGTGGAAGTAGAAGCTATGGTCGCTGGCATAATTCCAGCTTCTATAGAAAAGAGAGAGTTTAGGATCCCTATCAAAAGGTAGTCCTCTGGACTACTAGCTATGAAGGCGTAAGCAAGAAAGAAAGGTACTGAGAGGAGAAAGGAGAGAAGGATAAATGGCTTCCTCCTGTTAGTAGCATCGCTGACGGCTCCCCAAAATCTCGAAGAAATTAGGTTTATCATTGAAGGCAGAGCTCTAAATGATCCTAAGAGTGTAAAGGAAGCACCTAGATCGTATAAATAGGGTGTTAAGATTGTATTTGGTATCGAATCGAAAAATCCCTTCAGAGATCTTGAGACTGCCAGAGATGCAAAATTCTGCCTGTTTTCCCCTTTGAGCGTCATTCGGATTTCTTAGCGGCTGTTGGCGAATTGATATTAAAAACATTAATTATTCAACTAACTATGAAGACCTCCGCATACTGAACAGTCTGGTCGCCTCTTTACTCTTATTAAGTTGAATGTCATGTCCTCAAGGTCTGTTATGAGCAATCTCCCTATCAGCGGCCTCCCAAAGCCAGTTATCAGTTTAATCGCTTCTATCGCTTCAATACAGCCGAGAGTCCCTGCCGTGCCTCCTAAAATCGGGAATTTTTCTTCGGCTTTTGGAGATTCTGGAAAAATGCACCTTAAGCACGGAGATTTTTGAGGTACGATCGTAGTAGCCTGACCAACCAACCCTCGAACTGCCGCGTGTACAAATGGCTTTTCGTGCTCCAAGCAGTACTCATTGAGGAGATATCTTGTCTCAAAGTTGTCAAGTCCATCAACTATCACATCAGCACCACTCAAGACTTCTGAAACGTTTTCTTTTGTAATTTTAACTGATTTAGGCTCGATAACGATGTCAGAATTGAATTTTCTCAATTTCTGTGCGGCAGACTGGGCTTTGGGAAGAGAAAAGTCGCCTTCCCAATGTATTATTTGCCTATTCAAATTGCTCAGCTCTGGTATCTCAGGATCTATTAATATCAGCCTTCCAACCCCAGCCCCAGCAAGGTAGAAAGCAGCCGGGCTGCCCAATCCGCCAATTCCCACTATTGCAACAGATGCTCTCTTTAGTTTCTCCTGGCCAGCCTTACCAATGATAAGAAGTTGCCTATCGTATCTAATAAGATCCCTGGTTGTAAGAACACCACTTGTTCCTCCTTTCATCTCAGTATGATAAATACATCAAACGTAATAAGTGCACTCGCAAATGTTCCAAGATGTCCCACAAATGGAAGGGTTTCA
>QMVZ01000057.1 GCA_003661365.1 Thermoproteota archaeon
CTTCTATTGCTTTTATCACGACATCCTTCCTGTTCACGTAAGTGCCTTTGAATGTCTTCCAAATCTTTCCAGAGGGAGGGTTATTCGAGCATTCAATGCAGTAGACGAAGTAGACTGGGTATTCTATGCTTCGCTCTATGTAGTAGTTCAGCTTTATTTTCAGGGCAACTACGCCATCGTTCTCGTTGTAGAAGGGAAGTTCCAAAGGTGCATTGGAGCCAGTACTGGCTCCTCCGCCTCCATCCTCCTCGACTCCCACCATGTGGAGCCTGAAGGCGCTCATCTCAGCTTGCTTAGCCAAGTAGAACTCGTTTCCTTCCTTGTCTAGACCTATAACTGGAGAGGTTACGGTCCTTCTCTCCCTTACGTTCAGAGCAACTAGGAAGGATGTTGCAGCAACGATGATTAAGAAGAAGGCTATAAGCTTCCTCATTCCTCCTCACCCATCTCGAAGATTGCGTAGAACGCAGCGGCTATGAGTGCAAAGGCAGCGAGTAGGAACAGCTTGTCTGCCCAAACAGAAAGGCCTATTGAGGAGCCAAGACCAACGAAGACTCCTACTGAAACTACTCGTAAGGGAAGTGTTTCCTTCGTGCTTGGGCTGCCTGGTATTGTCGGCTCTGTTGGGCTTTGAGTAGTTCCCCCTGTGTTCTCAACCGTTATGGCTTTAGGCAGAGTTTTCGAGAAGATAAGCTCGTCCTTAAGCAACTTAGCCTTGTAGACTTTTATTTCAAAGGTTAGCTCGTGTCTCCCTACTTCCTTTATGCCTTTCCTTACCTCGCTCTCTGGAATGTACATTACCTCTACTTCCTTTCCTGGAGAGAGCGTCATCGTTTCCTTTTTTTCTAAGATATCGTAGCCACGCTTCTCTTCCTTTATCTTCAGCTTGAAGACGAGCTTTTCTGGCTGCGCAAACAGAGACTCTGGAATTGCTGCATAGAGCACGATTGCTTCGAGCTTACCAACTTCCTTCGTAAACACCGTATTAAGCGGAAAGCTGAGATTGGAGTCCCCTATTATGTCGAGCCTTACTTGAACCTCATCCGTTGCGTACTTAGGAGGATGGAGCATGAAGATGAAGAAGGCGGCCATGAAGAGCAGGAAGGCAAGGGCTATGAACTCTGGCCTCAATATACCTAATAGAAGTGATATAATGCCGAAGCCTACCAGCGCCAGTAAAAGATACTTTCTTACTTTGGTGGCGTACTGGAAAAGTTTTACATCACTCAGCCCAGAATGAACGCTTAGATCTGCCTCGTAGTTCCCCCAGTATATCTCTGCGACATCGAGGGCTACGAAGAGCAACGCTACTGTTAGCGCCAGCGTCTTTTTGTCTACTCCTAACTGCACATGCCTCGCCTCGTCGTGGAAAAAATGAAGGATTGGTGTGCGGTGTTCAGAGTATGGCGGCTAGCACTATTACGAAGATCAGCAGCCCTACTGCGTAGTCTAAAAGCTCAAACTCTCTGAAGTGTCCTAGCAAGATCAGGAAGAACGCAAAGCACAGCACTATCAGTATCTGGAATAGGTTCGCTCCTCCACCTGCTGTGAAAGTTATAGAGAAGGCGTTGAAGATCCAGCCTCCTGGAAATGCTGCCCTTAGCAGTAGTGCAAAGCCGATGATGGGCATGGCGTAGAACGTCCAGAACTTCAGGTCCCTTTCGTCCTCGTCAGTTAGGGTGAAGAGCCCTAGCATCCCTCCCGCAAAAAGGAGGGTTGTGAGGAAGGCTAGCGGGTTCATCTACCTCTTCCTCCCTTTCTTCTTTTTCTTTCTCAGTTTCTTGAGTTCCTTCATTGAGACCTCTCTTAGATAGCCCTGCTTGTCAACGAAATAGCCGTGTCCCTTTTTCTTCTGTATCTTGACAGTCTTTCCCTTGATTTTTACTATCTCGCCTAGAACCATGGGCGATCACTCCGCCATAGCTGGGAGAGGCAAAGATACGAGAGCGAGCACTGTTTCGGGCTCGGCTGTTATCATCTTAGCTGGACCGAACGTTCCACCGTCGTTTATCGTGTATGTGAACTCTAGCGTACTGAAGTCGCAGTACTCAGTCATCGCATAGGCCACGAACTTCAGCTTGATTGCCGTGTCAACATTATTGACGTCATACTGGAACTTGATCTGGATCGTATCACGGGGATCGCTTGCGTAGTACAGGGCACCCTCCTTTATTACTGGACCGTAGTTGTCAGCGGCTATAACGTAGTCGTATCCAGATGGGGCGTTCTTGCGCAGCGGGTGGTTGTTCGGCAGGTCAGTTATGTCTATCAAGGTGTACTTCTCGCTTCCAACCCAGATGTAGTCGAGCGTGGCGCTTCCCTCGTCGGCGTAGATCCAGATTGGTGGGTTCTTCCTGTGCAGGTTGTCACAGCCAACGTCGAAGCTGAATATCTCGTTGGTGCTCGTGTTGTCCGTCTGAACGAAGCCTGTGTACTCGCTACCTCCGAATATGTACTTCAAATCGTCCATTAGATAGAGGTTGACTATGTTGCCAGCCACGTTCTTGAAGTAGCCATTGTCGTCAGTCTCTAAGTCATTAACAGTCACGTAGATGAGGCGAGGAGGATAATAGCCTGCGTCGTATGTCGTTGGGGTTATCAGGACTGGCAGTTTCATTCCTGCATAGGCTTCTATCTGGATCGTTGCTATTCCGCTTGAGAATGACCTGGCTGGAGCTGTTAGTTCGCCATTCGCTTCCAGATCAATCAATTCCCAGAAATCGTCCGTTGGGAGAGGATGTTTCTCATCAAAGTAGTGAAGCTCTATGTTCGTTCCCGCAGATCCATCGTATGCGTCGTACACCTCGACCTTGATCTTTCCAGTCTTCCTAGGTGCACTTGGAGGAGGCGTTTTGGTTGGGGTTATGGTTGGGACTCCGCCGCTCACACCAGTTTGAAGCAAACCAGGTGCGTAGGTGCTAAGTCCCCACCACATCACTCCCAGCATTACGAAGAAGGTTATTGCGCCTGCGACTGCGCTGTCCGTTTCCTTTCCAACGACGAGGCCAACAACTGCTGGCACACCGAAGAGTAGGATTAGACCTAACACTTTTTCACTCACCTGCTGGTCTCCCGCTCTTTGGCGGGATCAAGATCTTATTGTAAAATGAGATTTTTAAGGAGATATTCTCCCACGAGTGGGAGTTGTTATGAGAAAACGAAGGAGAAGAGAGATAGAAACTTTCACTTGTGAAAGTAGTTAAAACTTTTTACTGTCATTGATGGGAGTTTCCCTGAAAGAAGCAGGAAAAACCTTATCTTGAGGCTTTCAAAAAATCTCCTTAGGAATGGTAAGCCGATCTGCTTCATGCCTTCTTGAGTTATCACATAGAACACTATTCCATCTATTTTTGTTTTCCTGACCAGTCCCTGCCTCTGGAACTCAGCCAGTTTTCTTGCTGCTGTGCTTTCGCTGAAGCACGACGCCATAAAGCTGAATCTTCTGGGTCTTAAAAGCAGTCTTAGGAACCTTTCATCGCTGTTTGTCGGTTCCTTTGGAGATAGAAGTAGGAGTATGAAGCTCGTCATGAAGACGAAGAAGCTGAGGGAGAAGGAAGAGAGGAAGGATTGAGGGGGATATGTCTCTATGCACATGGAGGCAGCAGCTAAGAACACAGCGAATTTCAGCATCTCTTCTAGCTTCATTTAGCCATCGCCTCCACCACCTTTGGAATCAGATTTGGCAAGTAGTAGAGGAAGAGCAGGACAAGGAAGAGGGCTATCTGCTTGAAGAAGGGAAACTCCTCGAGGTGGCGAAGGTATAGGAACCAGAGTATTCCGAAGCTTATGGCACTTGCAAGGAAAGTGCGAACCTCTGGGCTCATGCGCCTTCCAGTTTTAGCGTAGAAAATTGCATCGAAGATGATGCTAAGAAAGTCACGCATCCCCATGAGCACGATTATCGTTCCATGGGCTATGTTGTGCAGGCTATACCAAGCTGCTGTCGTGTTGAAAGCCTGCTTGAACTCGTACCAATAGCCCTTCGTTTTCTCTATTGGAGGAGGAAGCGTCGAATTCGTTTCGTTCCCAGCGCTGGCTGGGACGAGCTGTAATGAGAGCAAAACCAGAAGGAAGAGGTAAGCTACCTTAACCCTCACCATTACCACCCCCATTAAACGCCTGAGATAAGCGTAAACGGAAGCGTCCCTTCGTGGCTTCAACCCATCTCCCATCTGGATCGAGGAAGAATGGCTTGGAGGGCCCCATGTCCCTCGCAAAAAAGAGGATAATTTGGGATTTTCCCTCCCTAAGGGCCTTTCTCGCTTCTGCGAGAGCCCTTTTGAAGTTTCTTCCTGATTTTACCTCAACGAATACCTCTTTTCCATCTTTATTTCTCGTTATGATGAGGTCTGCTGGGTGCGTTGGTCTTGGGTGCCTCCTTATGGTGTATTTTGATGGGAGCCATGCCCTAAGCGTACCTAAAGCCACGGTCTCGTAGTAGTAACCTATTTCGTAGGGAGAAGACCCCTCAGACCTATGATTTAGTTCGGCTTTCTGGGAGGGTTTCTTGGGCGAAAAATAGCCCAGGGAAGGAATTGGTTCTTTGTGTGATTGATTATTAACTTCATGGTGCGCCTCTGTTATCTTAAGATTTTTACTTTCTCCCCTTTCAAAATTGAAAGAACTTACTGCTGAGAGAGAGACAAAAAGAAGGCATGGGGTGAAAATGCACGAGAAAAGCGATCCAACTATGGGAAATGCAACCACTCTTATGTCACCCCCCACGGCGATAGCGCCTTGAATTCAAGGCCCTGCTCCCTCAGATACTGCCTTATCGTTCTGCTCCTTGCCGCTATGAACGCAAGGATTCCCCCTATTGCATCTACTTTGTTCACGAACTCCTCAGCTATCTCAGCAAAGCCATCCATCGGAAGGAGCCTTAGGCTCTCGCCCTTAGGCTTGGTCGGGTCGTGCTTTACCCCTATCCCCAACTTTACCAAGGAGCGTGGTCCACTAGTCATGATGGCTTGAGGAGCCAGATGCACGATAAGCTTGTCCTCAAACTTCACCAAAGCTGGGTGATCTCTTAGAAGTCGATTCAGTATTTCCCTCCTCGATGTAGTCTTGTGCTTCTTGAAGTAGCCTTCTTCGAACATTTTCCACATATAGTAGAGGATGATCCCCTTGCCTATGCTAACATGGTATGGCCAGTCCTCCTCAGATCCCTTGCTCCCAGGAGCCATCCTTAAACCGAGGAGTTCTCCAAGCTCCTCCTGCTTACGCTTGTACTCCCAGTAGTAGTCCTCCATGCTAACCCACGTTACGTGAGAGTTGAGGAAGTGCTCCTGCCTTTCTTGATCCTCTGGGGACAAGCGATTCGGCTCCTCAAGGATGAATTCTGGAGAAGGTGGAAAGTAGAAGAAGTCTATAAGCCCCTTGTCTTGATCCAAAACAAGGAAGGAGCCAGGGCTAACATCTGTCGCCACCTCTATGTTTTTTGGGAGCTTGAAGACGTTCCTCATGTACCTCTTTGGACCCTCAGCAGCAAAGCAACGAGGTCCCAGGAATGCAAGCCTTGCGTTGAAGCTAAGCACGGGAGGCATCATGTTCGGGAATTGTGTTCCTATTCCCAGCCGTAAGCAAGACTGCTGATCCATTCCTATTTGCCTGCCACGGCTCATTATGTCTGTTAAAAGGAAGGAGAACCACCAACCAGAGTCTGTCATTGTTTGTTGGTTTACGAAGAAGCTCATCTCGTCTATTAGCACGAGAACCTCGTTTCTGCCGAAAGCCCTCTTCAGGTAGAAGTATAAGTCATAAAGGATCGTTCCAAAAAAGAAGGCCATCATTCCACGCCCTATAATAGGGCCTGCTGTCACGATTATGATATCGGCATCCGAATTGACTATCTTCTCTCCTTTCAAGGGAGAATCATCCGCAAGGAGGCCAGATGCAAAAAGGTTTGCTATCCCCACGGTCATGTCTCCTTTCGATATTATGGATCTTTTCAAGGAATGAAGGCTCTGGCTGTGAGGATCAAAGAAGTTGAAGTGTCTCATGAACTTTTTGTAGTCCGATCTCTCAAGAATGTGCCAACCTATTAGCTTTAGTGTGTCTTCGCCTATCATAGAGGTTGCTATGGGAGCGGGGGTTATGTGGGTTGGAAACTTCCTAATATTGAAGAACGCTGGGCCATACCGTGGAATATAGAATTTCATGTTTGGAAGCTCGATCTTAGTTGGATCTCCCCACCATTCTCTGACCAAATTAGCCATGAAGGGGTGGGCTATGTTTTTCAGGTTGAAGTACATGAAGGTTCCTTTTGGATCAAGAATAACGACCTTCCTATTTATGGGAGGATAGCCCATTTCTCTGCGTCTTCTATTTTCTTCTCTAGTCCACTCAACAATAGAGTGGGCTATGTAACCTATGAAGTTGGATTTTCCGCCTCCAGTTGGAGCGTAGATGCACATGCTCTTGCTCGATTGAAGTAAATACAGCTTGAGAAGTGCGGCTGCTGGGTCTTCCTCCTCCATCTCGATCAGTTGCTTTATCTGAGCAATGGAAAGGCTTTCCATGGCGTTTTGGTTCATTCTTTCTTCTCACCTCCCTTAGGCTTCGAGAAGGGGCGGGGAGCGAGCACGATCTGCCCAACTCTTTCCTGAGCTGCAGCGTAGACGTGAGGGGGTATTATCGATGGGTCCAGAAGAGCCCAAATTATGTCGCCCATTTGATCCCCGAGCTTGCTCATGAGTTGTGGAGCACCACGCACACCAGAAAACCAAGTATGCGTGTAGGCATTCAGCAACCGCAAGTATTCCCTCCCAGCTTCTTGTACCCCTTCTACCTTACAGAAGAACTTTAGAGCCACGACCACATTGAGAAACTTAACATACATAATTCGCAAATCGTCTGGGTGAAGGAAAGCTATCAATGCGTTCCTGTAAGCTGTTATTCTAGCGCTGCTTAAATCCACTTCTTCTTGCTCAGACATATCAAATACCTCCCACAAAGTGTGGTTTACAAGGAACAGGATTACGAGGAAGAGCTTCAAGCCAGATTTTTCCATCATAGATAACTGTTATTATCAGCTTTGTTTTTGTCCAAACAAAAACAGGGTATCCCTCTGGTTTTCCATAATCACTTTCGTATTCAAAATCTAGCAGTTTCTTAGCTTCCTCCCAACTTAGGATTACTCCTTTCTTCTCCCAAGGTATCTTGTCTTCATACTCTTCCAACCAGTAGTTGTGCCCTATGACCACGGCTTCTATTATTTCTGAGTCAGTTAACTTCAAGATCTCATCCTTAAGATTCACCAATTTCGCTCACCTCCCCGTAGGTTATAGGAGAGGTCTTCACCTTCTCCACATCAGCCCATGTGGCTTTCTCAGCCACTTCCTGGTCGTTCTCTATTGCTTTCAGGTATTGAATGGCAAGGGAGACGAGGTAATCTAAGTTATCCAAGATATCGTTCAAGTCCCTTGCCCTAGCCCTCCCTGCATCCAGCATCCTTCTTGTTCTTTTCAGCAAGCTCTGAAGGTTCAGATAGAAGAAGTTGAACTCCAGCCTTATTCTCTCTGCACGCTCACCAGTTTCTGGATTGTAGAAGCCGAAGGGAGCCATGGCTTCGCTCAAATTAGAGGAAAAGGTTAAAACTGAGGCAAGCCATGAGGATACGGAGTCCCTTTCAATATTAGAGGGGATTTCCTCTCTTATCTTCTTGTACTCCTCCTGCAAACTTTTCAGCAGTTCAGACCTCCTGCTGTAGTTGTTCAACAACTTTCTCGCCCTCCCTCGCTTCTTTCTCATACTGCTTCATCCTGCGCTCAAGCTCCCTTATCTCTGGGGGAGCCCTTCTGAATATCTTGTGCTTACGGACGTAGTTCCACAGATCCTTCATGTCTTGGATCATCAGCCTCATCTGGATCTTCAGCCTGGCTATCTCAACCTGATCAGCTATGACCCGCAACCTCAAGTTCCTGTTGTCCCTGTCGAGGCAGTCTATGTCGTTCTTCAGTATCTCTATATTGTACTCGGCCCTAGCCCTCTCCCTCTCAGCTTTAGCCAGTCTCTCCATCAGTATGGCAACAGGAACCTTGATCTTCTTCGGCTTGATCCTCCCATCCCTGAATTCCTCTACCGTGACCTGCACATCATCTGGAACATCGTGCTCTACTGGAATCAGAAGGAAGATTAATTCCCTGTCTGGGGACATCAAAGGAATTGGGAAACCGACGACATTGTGGTGGCGCCTGAACTTCTTGGTGATATGGGTCCACCCCACGTCTTCGGGTACAGTACCAGGAGGGTAGACGAGATATATGCGCCTCCACCTTCCCTTAAGGTACTCGACATCGGTCCTAATTTTCTTGAAGAGAAGGATGAAGCCACCGCTCCAGACCTCTCCTTCGCTTTCAACGTCCTCGCTCTCATCCTTGTCCTTTTTTTCTTCCTCTTGAGATAGAGCTGGTTTGATATTTGGGTTTATGATGAGAGTCGGGACCCTCTTCCCCTTTATCAGACGTGCATAGGGACTCTGCTTGCGTCCTGGCGAACAGATTGTGAAGGTGTAGTAGTCGTAAAGCCTAGCTTCGATTATTATCCAGAAGATGGTTCCAAATAATAGGAGAAGCGAAAGGATATCCAAAGCACCAAATATCATGGTCCTCTCGACCTCCTAAAGCTTGGTCTCTTTAATCTGGAGAAACCTCCTCCCTCAGAAAAGGTGTAAATTGCAAAACCGATGGCTCCCAAAAGGATCGCAATAGGAGCCACTCTATGATAGAAAATCCAGCGCCAGGGCCTTCCTATAAGCTCCTTTTCTATCAAGATTGAGTAAACAACATCAGTTCCAGCTGGGACGTTTCCCTTCGGTGCTCCCAAGATGCCTACGACAGTTATGTTTATGTCCCTGACTCCTTTTACGATGAAACTCACGCCCTTCTCGTCGTACTCAAAGTCCTCAACCCTTCCCTCCTCCAGTATCGCATATCTTATGCGCACGCCCTGGGTCGCTGGAATGA